>JAAZAI010000090.1 GCA_012514445.1 Lentisphaerota bacterium | reverse complement strand
GAGCATCTCGCGCACCAGTCCGAGCACGCGACTCAGCCCCGTGAAGCCACCGACTTGCAGCACGTTCCTGTTGATCGACGCCTGTTTCGCCATGGTGGAATTCTCCGATTTCACGGGGTCGCGGGCTTCGCGCCCGCGTCCGCCCCGCACAGCGCGTCCGCCGTCGCGCCCAGCGTGCCCAGCACGTCCGCGGCGAGCGGGTCGACGACGACGACGCGGAGCCCGCACTTGCGCGCGAAGGCCGCGACCCGGCGTCGCTCCGCTTCGTTCTGCACGAGCAATGTCTTGACGCCCCGTTCGCGGATCTTCTTCTCGAAATCGGCCAGATGCCGCGCGCCCGGCGACTGGCCGTGCGATTCGACGGCGATCTGCTCCAGCCCGAACGCCTCGGCGAAGTGGCCCCATGCGGGATGATGGACGGCGACCGTCGTCGCGCCGGCCTTGCGTAGACGCTCCGCGATGACGGCCTTGAGCGCGGCGGCCTTCGCCGCGAAGTCCGCCGCGCCGGCGGCGTAGCGCGCGGCGTTCTCCGGATCGAGCGCGGACAGCGCCGCCGCCACGGCGGACGCCTGTTCTGCCAGCCGATCCGGCGACATCCAGACGTGCGGATCGTCCTCGTGGTGGTCGCACGCCGCGCCGTGCTCGTGCTTGCCAGCCTCGGGCTCGGCCTCGGCCATCGCAACGAAGCGCATCGCGGGATTGATTTGCTGCAGCTTGCCGGCGAGCACCTGCTCGAACGGCAATCCGATGGTGAAGTAGAGCGGACGGCCGCGCAACGCCTCGAGCTGCCGCGGAGTCGGCTCGAACACATGCGGATCGCGTCCCGCGCCGACGAGAACCAACACCTCGCAGCTTCCGCCGGAGACGGCGTCGACGACGGCCTTCTGCGGGGGGATCGACACGGCCACCTTTGGCGCCGCTTGCGCGCCAAGGCACCACGCCAAAGCCACGACAGCCAAAATCCGCGGAAGTTTCCTCATGGCGACGTGCTCCTGAAAGCCTCGGCGAAGCTGCGAGCGGCCTCCGCGGGCGATGCGGCGCGCGAAAACGCCGACACGATGGCGAGTCCGTCGGCGCCGGCCGCGACGATGCCGCGGGCGAGCTCGGGGGTGATGCCGCCGATGGCCACGGCGGGGAAGTCCGCCAGCATCCCGCGGATCGCGGCGAACCCCGCCAGCCCCATCTCCGGCGCGGCGTCCGCCTTCGTCTTCGTCGCATCGTAAACGGGTCCGATGCCGACGTAGTCCACGCAGGGGCGCGACGCCGTGGCGACATCCGCTTCGCAGGTGATCGAAAGGCCGATCGTCATCGACGGGCCTACGAGGCGCCGCATCACCTCGGCGGGCAGGTCGGACTGGCCCAGGTGCACGCCATCGGCGCCCACGGCCATCGCGAGATCGACGTCGTTGTTCATGACGAGCGGAACGCCGCGCGCGCGGAGCATCGCGAGCAGGCGCAGCGCCCGTGCGTATTTGCCGCGGTCGGAGGATTCGGTGTCGCGGTACTGCACGAGCGTGACGCCCCCGGCCACCGCGGCCTCCACGTTTTCGAGGAAGTCCCCACGATAGCGCGAAGGATCGTCCGTGACGAGATAGACGGCGTAGGCCTCGCGGGGGATCATGCGAACGTCTTCCCGCGCGCGCGAAGCGCGGCTTCGTCCACGGCGTCGAGCGCGTCGAGCAGGGCGATCTGGTACGCGCCGGGGCGTTTCGCCGTTTCGTAGGCCATCTCGCCGGCGACGCCCATGACGAGGGCGGCGGCGACGGCCGCGTCGAACGGAGATTCCGCCACGGCCGCGAACGCGGCGGCGATGGCGCCCTGGGCGCAGCCCACGCCGGTGACGCGCGTCATCATCGCGTGGCCGTTGGCGATGGAGACGGCTTCGCGTCCCGGGGCGACGGCGACGTCCACCTCGCCCGTCACAAGCACGGCGGCGCCGGTCTGCTCGACGAGCAATTCAGCCGTTTCGCGGGCTTCGGAGACGGCGGCGGTGCTGTCCACGCCGCGCGCCGTCGCCTTGAATCCGGCGAGGGCGATGATCTCGGAGGCGTTCCCGCGGATGATCGCGGGGCCCTTCCGCTTCAACTCGGCCGCCACGGTCGTGCGGAACGAAAGAAAGCCGACGGCGACCGGATCCAGCACCCAGGGGCGGCCGGCCTGGTTCGCGGCCGCGACGGCGGCGCGCATGGCGGCCGCCTGGTCTTGCGTCAGGGTGCCGATGTTGACGAGCAGGGCGCCGGCGATTGCCGCGAACTGCGCGGTCTCCTCGGGATCGTGGATCATGGCGGGAGCGGCGCCGAGCGCGAGCAGGGCGTTGGCGGTGTAGCCGGTCACGACCGCGTTGGTCATGCAATGGACGAGAGGCGCCTCGCGTCGCAATTTCGCGAGCAGGGCGCACGTGGAATCGATGGCGTGGATGTCAGCTTTCATTGTCCTTCAGTCAACGGGTTGGTCATCTTGACGCCGCAATAGACTTGGCCGGCGTTCATGTCCTCGGAGAGAATGCGCTCGCAGCGCGCCGATTCGGCCGCGGCGATGATCGAAGCGTCCCAGAAAGATAGTCCATAGAGATCCTTGATCTCGATGGCCCGGATGATGAGTTCCGGCGTCAGGGAAACCACGCGCAGGGTCGAGAGGATTTCGAGCTGGCGCCGGACGACTCGGGGAGGCTGCCCAAGTTTGGTCAACGCCACGTTCGCGTATTCCGATAGAACCTGGCTGGACACAACCCCCTGGTGTGAACGCAACGCGGCGGAGATGAGCTCGACGCATGTCTTCTGCTTCTTCCGTTCACGGCTGTCGTTGGCGTAGACGAGGATGTTCGTGTCGATGAAATCCATGGCCTACCTTCTTTCGTGCGCGTCTTCGCGACGGAACCGATAGCCTGCTGCGGACCGCCCCGACCCCTCGCGGACAAGCCGTTCGAACTCGTCCGCAACCGATGACGATTTCCTCTCGTCAACGTAGTCGGCGAGATAGTCGCGGATGACCTGATTCAACGACGTCCCTTTTTCCCTTGCCAATCGGCGGGATTTTTCGATCAGTTCTCCGTCTGCTGAAAGCGTGATGTTCATGCCTGCCTCCTCTGGCGCGTATTATCGCACTTATGTGCGAACTGTGCAACAGGGGATTTGCTGCTAGTACCGGTAGGCGTCCGGCTTGTACGGGCCGTCGGGACTGACGCCGATGTACGCCGCCTGCTTCTCCGAAAGCCGCGTGAGCTTCGCGCCGAGCTGGTCGAGGTGCAGGCGCGCGACTTCCTCGTCGAGCTTCTTGTCGATGACGTACACGCCGGGTTTGCGCCCGCCGCGCCACAGATCCATCTGGGCGAGAACCTGGTTCGTGAAAGAGCAGGACATCACGAAGCTCGGATGCCCCGTGGCGCAGCCCAGGTTCACCAGCCGCCCTTCGGCCAGCAGGTAGATGCAGTGACCGTCCGGGAAGACGTACTTGTCGAACTGCGGCTTGATGTTGACGTGGACGACGCCCGGCAGCGCCTTGAGCTTCGCGACCTCGATCTCGTTGTCGAAGTGGCCGATGTTGCAGACGATCGCCTGGTCGCGCATCTTCGCCATGTGCTCGGCGGTGATGACGTCGCAGTTGCCCGTCGTGGTGACGAAGATCTGCGCATGCGGCAGCGCCTCCTCGACCGTCGTCACCTTGTAGCCGGCCATGCAGGCCTGGAGCGCGCAGATCGGGTCGACCTCGGACACCCAGACCTGGGCGCGGTGGTTCTTGAGGATCTCCGCGCTGCCCTTGCCGACGTCCCCGTAGCCGCAGACGAACGCGATCTTGCCTGCGACCATGACGTCCGTCGCGCGCTTGATGCCGTCCACGAGCGATTCGCGGCAGCCGTAGATGTTGTCGAACTTCGACTTGGTGACGGAATCGTTGACGTTGATGGCGGGCACGAGGAGCTGGTTTTTCGCGGCGCGCTGGTAGAGGCGGTGGACGCCGGTGGTCGTCTCCTCGGAGACGCCCTTCCATCCCGCCACGAGCTTGTGGAAGAAGCCGGGGCGGCTCAGGACGCGTTCGCGGACGACGTCGCGCAGAATGCCTTCCTCTTCACTGCCGGCGGGGCCGTCGAGGATGGCGGGATTGTTCTCGGCCTCGAAGCCGAGGTGGACGAGCAACGTCGCGTCGCCGCCGTCGTCGACGATCAGGTCGGGGCCGTCCGCGTCGGGCCAGGTGAGCGCCTCCATCGTGCAGTCCCAGTACTCGCGCAGCGTCTCGCCCTTCCAGGCGAAGACGGGGGTGCCGACGGCGGCGATGCCGGCGGCGGCGTGGTCCTGCGTCGAGAAGATGTTGCAGGATGCCCAGCGCACCCGGGCGCCCAGCGCCTGGAGCGTCTCAATGAGCACGGCCGTCTGGATGGTCATGTGGAGGCTGCCGGTGATGCGGGCGCCGGCGAGCGGCTTGTCGGGACCGTACTTGGCGCGCGTGGCCATGAGCCCCGGCATCTCGTGCTCCGCGATTTCGATTTCCTTCCGGCCCCAGTCGGCCAGCGCGATATCCTTGATCTTGCAGTCCATGTGTTTCTCCTTGATCTGAGTCGCTAGTCGCGAGTGGCGAGCCGCTAGTGTTTTTTCGACAAAGCGACGAAGTTTCCTGATTCCTGACCCTGAACCCTGATCCCTACACCACGGGGTCGAGCACCCAGCGTCGATTGTACCAGAACCACTGTTCGGGCGTTTCGTGGATCGCGGCGTCGACGATCGTCGCGACGGTCTTTGTGATGCGCTCGAGTTCGGCGGCCTTGGGGGCGGTCTTGTCCGGCCAGATCGGCTCGTGAAGCGTCAGGGTGAAATGCCGCCATCCGCGCCGGCGCATGACGATGGGCACGACGGGGACCTCGGCCGCGTAGGCGAAGGAGGCCATGCCGCGCGCAAGGTTGGCGGCGCCGCCGAGGAACGGAACGAGCAGGTCGGGCGTGGGCGAGCGCGTGTCGGGGAGGATGGCGAAGACCTGTCCCGCGCGGATGCGCTCGAGGATCTGGCGCAGTGCGCCGCCACCGCGTTCGAGGATGTCCATGCCGTGGCCGGAGCGCAGCCGGTTGAGCAGGTCGTTCATCATCGGGTTGCGCTGGCGCCCGGCGACGCTGAAGATCGGCAGGCCGGAGAGGTGGCAGCCGGAGCCCGCGAGATCCCAGTTGCCCATGTGCGGGAGCGCCACCACGAGCCCGCGTCCGCCGGTGCGCGCCATCAGTTCGCGCAGCGAGGCCACGGCTGCGGGCAGTTCGGGGATCATCTCCTCCATCTGCGCGAGGGAGAGCTTGCGGATGCGGATCATCTCGACGGCGTTGAACGCCGTGTTGCGGAAGGACGTCCAGCAGATCCGCGAGACGTCGACGGGGCGGAGCGATTCGCCGAAGACGAGGCGCACGCGTCGCGCGGCCTCGCGGCGCCGGCCCGAGGCCAGCGCGTAGACGACCGCCGCGACGCCGCAGGCGACGGCCAGGGCGCAACGGTGCGGGAGCGCGACGAGCAGCGCGCCCAGCCCCCGGACCGCCCCGTATTCCAGACGGTGGCGGAACCTGCGCCGTGCGATCATGCCTTCTTGCGCCACAGCGTCTCGAGATCGTAGTATTCGCGCGCCTCGGGGAGGAAGAGGTGCACGAAGACGTCGAAGAGATCCACGACGATCCAGGCGCTTTCGGGGTCGCCGGACATCCGGACCGACGTCTCGCCCGCCTTCTTCATTTCGCGCACGATCAGGCTGGCGACTGCCTTGAGGTGGGGCGACGAGGTGCACGAGGCCACGACGATCGCGTCCGCGAGGGACGAACGCCCCTTCACGTCGAACGTCACGATGTCCTCGGCCTTGCGGTCCTCGAGGATGGCCACGACTTTTTCCAATGTCTCCGTTGCGTTGATGGGTTCCGCCTTTCTTTTCCCGATGCTGTTGCCGGTCGGGTCGCCGGAGGTTGTCAAAGATGCCGCCGTCGGATTTAGAATCCGAAGTAGCGGTCGGCGTTGTTGTAGCAGATGTCCTGGACCATGGCGCCCACGAGCGCGAAGTCGCGCGGCGCGCGACCCGTCTCGATGTCGTCGCCCAGCAGGTTGCAGAGAATGCGTCGGAAGTATTCGTGGCGCGTGTAGCTGAGGAAGGAGCGGCTGTCGGTGAGCATCCCGACGAAGCGGCTCAGCAGCCCCATCTGCGAGAGGGCCTCCATCTGCCGCTCCATGCCGTCCTTCTGGTCGTTGAACCACCAGCCGCTGCCGAACTGCATCTTGCCGGCCGTCGGCGCTCGCTGGAAGTTGCCGATCATCGAGGCGATGACCTCGTTGTCGCAGGGGTTGAGGGTGTAGACGATCGTGCGGGGCAGCCGGTCCTCGCGGTCCAGCGCGTCGAAGAGCCGCCCGAGCGCCGCGGCGGAGGGCCAGTCGCCGATGCTGTCGCAGCCGATGTCCGGCCCGAGCGCCTTGAAGAGGCGGCTGTTGTTGTTGCGCAGCGCGTTGTAGTGGAGCTGCCAGGTCCAGTCGCTCTCGGCGTCCATTGCGCCGCAGACGAACAGCATGTGCGACTTGAACTGGACGACCTCCTCCGCCGTCGCCGCGCCGCCGCCGCGGACCTTGGCGAAGATGCGCCGGGCGTCCGCCTCCGTGCAGGGTTCGGCGACGATCGTCTCAAGGCCGTAGTCGGAGAGGCGGCAGCCGTGGGAGCTGAAGAAGTTGTGGCGCTTCTTGAGCGCGAAGACGAACTCGTCGAAGGTCGTGACCGAGACGTCGGCGGCCGCTTCGAGGCGGTCCACCCAGGCGTTCCACGCCGCGCCGGCCCCGATGGCGAAGCCCTTGTCGGGGCGCCAGGTCGGCCGCACCTTGACGTCGAACGCCGAATCCGCCGAGATCGCGGCGTGGTGTTCCAGCGAGTCCACGGGGTCGTCGGTCGTGCAGACGACCTTGACGTTGCTCGCCTTCATCAGCCCACGTGCCGAGAAGCCGGGCGCCTGGATGCGCTCTGCCGCGCGGTCCCACACCTGCTGCGCCGTGGCGCCGTAGAGGAGCACGTCGTCGATGCCGAAGTACCGGGCCAGTTCGAGGTGGCTCCAGTGGTACATCGGGTTGCGCAGCATGTGCGGCATCGCCTCGGCGAACTTCTGGAACTTCTCGCGATCCGGAGCATCGCCGGTGATGAAGCGCTCCTCGATGCCGTCGGCCCGCATCAGGCGCCATTTGTAGTGGTCGCCGCCGAGCCAGATCTGGGCGATGTTGGCCCACCGCGCGTCCTGCGCGATCTGGGCGGGCGGGAGGTGGCAGTGGTAGTCGATGATGGGCATCGCCGCCGCGTACTCGTGGTAGAGCGTCTTCGCGGCTTCGGTATCCAGCATGAAGTCTTCGGTGATCAGCGGTTGGGATGGCATAAGGGGAAGGGGCTAGGTACCAGGGGCTAGGTGCGTGAGTGTGTGAGTGTGTGAGTGTGTGAGTGTGTGAGTTCTTTGTCGCGAACTTTGTCGTGAGCTTTGTCGATACTTGAAACTTGAAATTGGAAACTGGAAACTGGAAACTTGGGCGCTGGGGGCAGCGCTTGGATCATTCGCGGGGCAGCCGCGGAGCGGAATTCCGAAGCTCCTCGGTCTGAAATGGCGCTATTTTACCACACCCCGGCCCCTGCAACAAGCCGCTTCCTGGCTTTTGGGTTAGGGGTTAGAGTCTACATCTTGGACAGACAAAAGGAACACCTCGCGAGGCTCGGTCTTGCGAAGCGGTTCCGCCCGAACGCCCAGCCTCAGACATCCTGACCTCGGGCGGGTTATGAGAGGTTTTTCCGGAAACGGGCTTGGCACTTTTTCATCCCGTCCGCGGGGGCTGCCAGCGAAGCTCAACAGCGTACCGCGCAACTTCCCACGAGCGTACTGGTCCAGAGGTGTTCGGCATTGCGATGCGGCCCGAAGTACCAAATCCAGTTTGGCTTCATCCCTGCCAAAGGTTGTCCACGCCCGTCAGGATGCTGCAAGAAGTGATGACTGCCCTTGATCCGAATCACGTCGAAACCAAGGCGCCGCAACGCCTTGATTAGCTGGGACCCCGTTATTGCCGGAAATGTGCTCATGCCATGACAGCAACACGCTGGACGCCGATGAACTGATTTGCGCCGGGTTCCTCGACCTCAATGCAAAGCGCAATCGCCTCTTTCACACGTTTCATCAGCACATCCAGGGATTTGGCCTGTGTATGGCACCCGCGCAACGCCGGCACTGAGGCGACAAAGTAACCATCCTCATCCTGTTCGATCACAACGTTGAATTCTCTTTTCATCAGATGACCTCCAAATAGTTACCCCAGTGTATCACACCATGACGGGATAATCATCATTTATTGGGCCAACGTCCGCGATCACCGGCACCGGACCGACGGCGCGACAGATGCCGGGAGCGAAGCGACCAAGCATCTGGCGTGACGGCGGGTAGGTGTTCGGTGCATCGCATGGTTCGCATTATCTTTGCTTTAGAGAAGTCTGCCTCAACCTTGTGTTTTGGGCCAATGCAATCTTCTCCACTTCATTCGGATATACCCAGTAGATCTCATCGCCATAAGAGATGCGTATCAATCGCTGATCCCCCCTGTCTCCCAATTGGATATATAATTCATCCCCTTTCAAGATGTAGCTTCCCTTGCGTTCTCGGGCGCTGCCAATCACATCCGTATAATCTGTCTCGATGAGATTTCCGTTCTCAAGCAACTCGATTCGTCGGCCTGCATGGGAATATCCTCCGGAGTTGTCCAGTAATAAAATCCGATCTTCCCTTTGAGGCGGTCTGTTTGGTGGTTGCGGGTTTGGTTGCGCAACACAACCCGCCAGTAAAGCCCCGAGAGCAACCAATATCACAAATGGCTTCATCTTGTTTGCGAACAGTGTTATTGAGCCTACTTGGCACAACGGCTCCCTTAAGAAAAAACAATGCAGAGTATAGGCCTCAATACGATCCCAGTCAAGTCCAGAAAAATCTTTTGAAGGCCGTGTTTTGGGGTTGTTTTTAGGGTAGTGCCGTTTCAGCTTGATCTTCAGGTAGGCTTTGTGCACAATCTGAAGTAGTTCTTATGCGCGGCCTTGCCCGCCCGAGTGCGATCAGGTAGCATAAAGCCT
>JAAZAI010000648.1 GCA_012514445.1 Lentisphaerota bacterium | reverse complement strand
GCCTTCCGATCCTCGCTGCGCCGCTTCCGCGACGCAAACGCGGCCATGGTCGCCATGTTCGAGAAAGGACGCATCTTCATCGCGCCCGAGTACAACGTCTCCGAATACATTCTTGAGGACCGCGAAGAGGAGCTGATCGACGTGCTGACCGCCAACATGCACATCGACAACTCCATCACCATCTGCTCCCCCGATGATTTCCGGGATGACTACCTCGAGGGACTCAAGCGCGACCAGCAAATCCTGGTGAAACTCTGCCAGGATTGGGATGCCTTCGCCGGCGCGGGCCCCGAAGGCGACCAAGATCCCAAATTCGATGCCTTCGTCGGGATGTTCCCGCGACTCTTCGACTCCGCAAGGAATCCAACTGGCAAATTGATCGTCTTCACCGAATCGGCCGAGACCGCGGCCTACCTTGAACGGCGGCTGGCCCTGGCCGCCCCGGATCGCCCGGCCCTGCGCGTCGACTCCTCCAACCGCAAGGAAAGGCAGGAGGTGATTCGGGCGAACTTCGACGCGAACTTCGAGCCGAAGTCCCTCTGGCGCGACGACTACCCCATCCTCGTCACCACCGAAGTCCTCGCCGAAGGCGTCAATCTCCACCGAGCCAACACCGTCGTCAACTACGACACGCCGTGGAACGCCACCCGCCTCATGCAGCGCCTCGGCCGCGTCAACCGCATCGGCGCCACCGCCTCCCTCGTCCACAACGTCGTCTTCTTCCCCACGTCGAAGGTGGATCGCGACATCGACCTCCAGAAGAAGGCCATCATGAAGCTCCAGGCCTTCCACACGGCGCTCGGCGAGGATTCCCAGATCTATTCCGAGACCGAAGAGATCGACACCTTCGGCCTCTTCGACCGCGACTTCCAGGAAGAGCGCGACGAACGTCTCGACTACCTCATGGAACTTCGCCGCTTCAAGGAGGAACACCCCTCGGAATTTCGACGTATCCGGGCGCTCCCCGTCCGCGCGCGCGTCGGCCGCTCCAGCAAGACGCGAGCCGGCGGCACGGTCGTCTTCGTCCGCAACCGCCGCCGCGACGCCTTCATGCGGATCCCCGAATCCGGCCCCCCGCAGGATCTGTCGTTCGTCGAATGCGCGCGCGAGCTCGCCGCCAAACCGTCGGAAAAGCCGCTGCCCATCCCGCCGACCCATCACGAACAGGTCCGGCTCGCCGTCGAGCATTTCGATGCCGCCCTCCGGACGGAGCGCACCGAGACCCTCAAGGTCGCGACGAAGCACACCCCCTCGGAGCAATCGGCCCTGGCCCTGCTCAGAACCCTCGCCGCCTATCATCTGGTGGGACGCGAGGAGAAGCACCTTTGCGGCCTCGCCATTGACGCCATCGGCAAGATCAAGTTCCAGAAGCTCGCGGGCAAGCTCGCCACACTGGCCCGGAACCAGAAAAAGAAATCCGATCCCACCGAAGTCCTCATCGACAAGGTCCTCGGCATCCTCAAGGAATATCCGCTCATCGAGCCCAGCCATCCCGACTCCCCGGCACCGATCCCGGAGGAAGCCGAGCCGGACATCATCCTCTCGGAGTCCTTCGTCTGAGCATGAAACAGATGGCCCCGCACCAGAACCAACTTCAGAAAACCTTCGAAGCGCCTTACGCCAGAGAAGCCTGGACCCACCTCCTCCGCACGCTCTTCAGCTCCTCCGCCGAGCTGTTCATCACCCCGATCCCCATCGCCTACGCCGGCTTCGACGGCGTCTTCACCCGAGTCCTCCATCTTGGCGATCTCAAGACCGCCGACAACAAGGTCGCGGCGCTGCTCGACATCGAGGTCGCCCCCCGCATCAGCCTCACCCGAAACCGCGCGGGAATCCGCCACCTCGCCGCCAAGCTTGTCGACGGCGTCCAGCGCCAGGGCATCCTCGCCGCCTTCCACGGAGCCGAATCCCCCGACTGGCGCTTCTCCTTCATCATCCGCGAAAAGACCTACGTGCTCGAGACGGGCGAGACCCTGACCACCGAGACGCCCGCCCGCCGCTTCACCTACCTGCTCGGCCCCGGCGAGAAATGCCGGACCGCCGTGGAACGCTTCGCCAGCCTCAAGGGCACCGCCTCGACGCTGGGCGATATCGAAGCAGCCTTCAAGGTCGATCTCCTGACCAAGGAGTTCTACTCCGAACTCTCCGACTGGTACTTCTGGGCTCTCACACGCGTCCGCTTCCCCGACGACGCCGAGAAGAACGACGAGAAGCGCAACGCCACCATGACCATCCGCCTCGTCACCCGGCTGATCTTCGTCTGGTTCCTCAAGAAGAAGGGCATCGTCCCCGAATGCCTCTTCGACAAAGCCGTCGTGGAAGGCTGGCTCAACAATTCCGACTGCACCGGCAGCACCTATTACAAGGCCGTCCTCCAGAACCTCTTCTTCGCCACGCTCAACTTCGACCCCCGCGAAGGACAGCCCGGGTTCGTCGAATGGGGACGCAAGGGCGTTCTGGGCTACCGCTACCTGCGTTTCTTCAAGCGCGGCGCAGCGGAGAAGTTTCTCGATGTCTGCAAGGACATCCCGTTCCTCAACGGCGGCCTCTTCGAGAATCTGGACAAACATGTCGAGACGCCGAACCCCATTCGCATCGACTGCTTCTCGAATCTCAAGGAGAACGAACCGCGCCTCGCCGTTCCCGACGACCTTTTCTTCTCCGCCGAGCAAGTCGTCGACCTCTCCGCCTTCTACGACGACAAACGGAAGGCCGCCGTCAAGGTCAAGGGCCTCTTCGAAATCCTCAACGCCTACAACTTCACCGTCGAGGAGAACACCCCCTTCGACAAGGACGTCGCTCTCGACCCCGAACTGCTCGGCCAGGTCTTCGAGAATTTGCTCGCCAGCTACAATCCCGAAACCCGCACCACCGCCCGCAAGCAGACCGGCTCCTTCTACACCCCGCGCGAAATCGTCCAGTACATGGTCGACGAGAGCATCAAGGCCTACCTGCTGACCGCGATGGAAAAGGTGGGGCAGGCGCACAATGTGGGGCAGGCGCAAAATGTGGGGCAGGCATTCCTGCCTGCCGAGAACGCACAGACAGGAATGTCTGCGCCACAGCCACCCTCTTCAATTCACATTTCCCGTCGGCGACTGCCCCATTGGCACAGGGACGGCGCCATCTACTGGGTTTGTTTCCGCTTGGCCGACTCCATTCCGCTGGACAAGTTGCGCACCTGGCAAGCGGACCGGACGCTGTGGTGCCAGTCCAACCCGGATCCCTGGAACGAGCGGCAGTGGCAGGAATACAATCGTCTGTTCGGCGACCGCTACGAAGCGTGGCTGGACGCCGGAACGGGCTCCCGGGCGCTGGCGCGTGAAGACGTTCGCTCCGCAGTGGCCGATTGTCTGATGCGCTTCCACGGCGACCGCCTGCTGATCCATGCCGCGGTGGTCATGCCCACGCACGTGCATGCCTTGATCGAACCGCTGCCGGTCAATAATACAGAAGGTGAGGCAGGCATTTCCGCCTGCCCAAGGAAAGCCGCAGACAAGAATGTCTGCGCCACACTCCCCCAATGTGAGGCAGGCATTCCTGCCTGCCCAGGATTCACAGACAAGAATGTCTGCGCCACACTCCCCCAATGTGAGGCAGGCATTCCTGCCTGCCCAGGATTCACAGACAAGAATGTCTGCGCCACTTTCCAATGTGGGGCAGGCATTCCTGCCTGCCAAAGAAACGCAGACAAAAATGTCTGCGCCACAGCCACCTTGCCTTGCCATGACCTGTCCGCCCTGCTGCAGGGCATCAAAGGGGCGAGCGCGCGCGCGGCGAACAAGATTCTCGGCACGACCGGTAAGCCGTTTTGGATGGACGAATCGTACGACCACATCGTGCGCAGCGAAGAGCAGTACCGTCATTTCGTCCGATATGTTCAGGAAAATCCCGTCAAGGCGTCCTTGCGGAGTGACGAGTACTGGCTGGCGGTCAATGCGGGGCAGGCATTCCTGCCTGCCCAAGACGCGCAGACAGGAATGTCTGCGCCACGGTCTGCGCCACCTTCACCCAATGTGGGGCAGGCATTCCTGCCTGCCAATGCGCCACAGCCACTCTCACAGCGCATCGCCGCCCTTCTGAGTCCTGACGATCAGGACGTGCCCTTCACCGACACCGAGCGTCGCACCCTGGTCGAAGCCCTCTACCGCCTCAAGATTCTCGATCCCGCCTGCGGTTCCGGTGCCTTTCCCATGGGCGTCCTCCAGCAGCTCGTGCACATCCTCAACCGGCTCGACCCTGACAACCGGCACCTCAAGGCGGAGGCGATCCAGCAGGTTCGCGAAGAGGTCGGTTCGCTCGGCGACGATTCCGCGGACGTCGACGACAAGATGGAGAAGATGCAGGAGATGCTGCGCCTCTTCGACGAAACCGCGACGCGGCCCGACTACGCCCGCAAGCTGCTCCTCATCGAGCGCGGCATCTACGGCGTGGACATCCAGCCGGTCGCCGTCCAGATCGCCAAGCTCCGCTTCTTCATTTCCCTCGTCGTCGAGCAAAATGCCCAGGAGAAAATCCGTCCGCTCCCGAACCTCGAAACCAACTTCGTC
>JAAZAI010000647.1 GCA_012514445.1 Lentisphaerota bacterium | reverse complement strand
GGGGGGGCGCATATTTTCCTTGCAGCGCAAGGGGAGGTGATGTACGTTGATGCAAACGAAGATCAAGACGCAACCTCCGCCCCTTTGCACTGACACCCGGCCCCTCCTCCCATGAAACTTCCATTCATCGTCCTCGCCATTGTCCTGCTCGCGCCAGCGCCGCTGGTGGCGCGCGTCTCGCTGCGCATCGGCGGCAACGCGCCGGTCGTGCTGGAGGCCGCCGGCGGCGCCGTCGTCCATGCGGGCGACTACCGGGTCAACGGCATCGAGGCTCGCGTCGAGGTGTTCGCGTTCAAGGACGCGCAGCCCGGCCTCGCGGCCTCGCTGCTGCGGCGCTTCGGCCTCGAACCCGGCGCGGCGGCGGATGCGGCGATGGTGCGCCTCCCCGCCAAGTACGGGCGCGCCTGGCTGCTGACGCTGCCCGGCATGACCGCGGACGTCGCCTCCGCCATGCTGGTGCAGGCGGAGGGGGATCTCGCGGCGGGCGCGCCGCAATGGCCCTTTCCGGACATCGCCCTGACCCCGGGCCTCGCGCTGGATTTCTCGGGCACGTCGCGCGCCTCGGGCCTTTCCGTCTGCACGGGCCGCCACGAGCTCCAGGCGGGCGCAGCGATGCAGGTCGTCGCGGGACAGTTCAGCCGCGCCGGCTGGACGGCCGCGACGCCGGCGGCCGACAAAGTCTCCGCCGTGCTCTTCACCCGCGGCGACGACGTGGCCCTCGTCTGCGCCGTGCCACGCGAAAGCGGCAGCGCCCTGCTGATCATGAAGCGCGACCGATCCCGCTGATGAAAAGGAGAGACGACTTTGGTTAAATGGACCGCAACAGCATTCGGATGCCTCTGCACATGGGCGATCACGGCGTACGCGCAGGGCGTCGCGGCCCCGGTTGGCGCGCAGGACTTCGTCGTCGCCGCCGGCAGCGGTTTGAAAGCGGCGGGCTCGCCGGTCCGCTTCCTCTGCGCCACCGGGCTCGCCGTGCCCATGCCCGCCGCGTCCGGGGGAGACGCCGCCCTTTGGCGGACGAACTGGAACGAGGCCGCGAAGGCCGGCGAGGAGCTGGTCCTCCGTCTGCGCGACAACGGCTTCAACATGATCCGCCTCGGGGCGATTCCCACCGGCGAATCCGGCATCCAGGGCAACGACACCCTCCCGGAACTGCACGAGCGCTTCATCCACGCCTGCAAGTCGAACGGCCTGCGGATCTGGGCCGAGGTCCTGCATCCCGCCACGAGCCGTCCGGCCACCATCGCCGACGTGGACTGCCTCGACGATCCGGCCTCCGCCGCGGCGTGGACCAACGCCATCGCGAGCACGCCGCTTCCCGAAGATCAGATGGTCGCCGCGCCGTGGGATCCCCGACTCGAGATCCTCCTCCAGCGGCGCATCCGCGCCTGGGCGCGCAGCTTCAATCCCTACACCGGCCTGCGCCGAGCCGACGATCCCGTCTTCGCCCTCTGGAGCTTCGAACAGCTCTGGTGGGACGACATCCAGACCCCAGGCCGGGGCGCCCTCCACCCCTTTTTCCGCCAAGGACTCGAAACCGCCTGGAACAACTGGCTCTACGAACGATTCCCTTCCGACGCCGACCTGCGCCAGGCGCTGCCGGACGTCCCCGAGACCGAGTCCGTCCAACGAGGCGACGTCCAGTTCATGCAGACGGCGTCCTGCGCCGCCTGCGCCCGTGCCAAGCCGCCGCGCGCGCCCTGCCCGCGCAAGGCGATGCAGGACAAGTTCCTCATCAACCTCTACGCCGCGCACATCCTCCGCATCGTCACCCCCTTCTCGAGTTTCGGGGAGTCGACCCGCCAGGCGCCCGTCGCCATCAGCTACGACCTCCGCCACGACAACCTCGCCATCGGCGCCACCGCGCGTTTCGCACCGGCGCCCTTGTCCGCCGCCGAAGCCGACGCCCCTCTCGTCCGCCTCGTCTCGGACGCCGCGGACGGCGACGCGCTCCACCTCGCCGCCGCCGCCGCCGCCGTGTCGAACCAAGTTTCCGTGCTGGCGCTGCCGCCCACGGATTCCCCGGCGCAAAGCGTATTCGCCTCCCAGGTCTTCCTCTCCGGCGTCGCACTGGGGGCCGAGGGCCGGATCGATCAGCCCGGCCTCGCCTTCGTGCATGCGGACATCCCAACCAACGGATCCCATTTCGCCTTCGCAGCCTCCTCCGTGACGATCTCCAACCTCGTCCTCGTTGCGCAATCCCCGTCGAGCGGCACAAACGCGACGTCCTTCACGGCGGTGCCCGGGCGCCTCGCGCTATCGCTCCAATCCGTCGACTCCGCCTCGCTCGATTCCGCGAAGTCCCTCGTCCTGAACGTGTACGCCTTCGACCCCGTTTCGGGTTCCCGCCTCGACGTCGACTTCTCCTTCTCCTTCAAAGGGCTCGACAAAAAGAATATCGAGGTCAACGACATCGAGGGTCGGCCCGTTTCGCTTCGAAAACATGCGCCCGCGCCACCGCCTCCCCCGCCTGCCGCGGCGTCCGAGGCCGAGGCGAAGCCGGCTCAGACCTGCATCGACACGCTCTCCGTTCCCGCCGGATCGGGCGTCTTCCGCATCCGCTTCTCGACGCCAAGCCGCATTCTGGACGCGCTGCAATGAGCACCCCGCCGACACCCTCCTGCATCATGCCCGACGGCCGAGGCTCGCGCCTCGCGGTGCAGGTCGTCCCGCGCGCCTCGAAGTCCGAAATCTGCGGGCTTCAGGGCGACGCCCTCAAAGTGCGCCTCCAGGCGCCTCCCGTCGACGGCAAGGCCAACAAGGCCCTCTGCGAATTCATCGCGGACCGCCTCGGCGTCTCCGCCCGGCACGTGCTGCTCGCGGCGGGCTCCACGAGCCGTCGCAAGACGCTGCTGATGCCCGAGACAGCACCGGACGTCGTCCGCGCGCGTCTCGGACTCTAGGCCGCAGTCCGGTTCAACCTATCGGTCCGGCCGCTTGAAGCGGAAGACGTCGCCGAAGAGCTCGGGGCTGGCCTTGTTCTCGAGGAAGGCCTTCATCATGGCGTCGGCGCCTCCGGTCCTCGGCACGACCTTCGTGTTGAGCAGGCGCATCTCCATGCCGTCGCCGTCGATCGCGTACCAGGCCAGATCGTACTTGCGGTCGGCCTCCTTCACAGGCCCCTTCTCCGTGCCGATGAGCTGGATCTGCAGATACGGCTTGCCGGCGATCTCGACGCGGTAGCCTCGAAAGTACAGACTGTCCTTCACCTGCACCGGGTACTGGATCAAGTACGCATTGGCGCTGAATTTCTGCACCAGCGCCACCTGCGGCGTCGCCTGTTCGCCCCCCTCGGCCGGCACCGCGTGCCAGACGCCCAGCAGCGCGTCGTCGACGGGCTTCGCGGCTCCGCTGTCGACGAGCGGAGCCTCGTAGTTGCAGCCCCCGAAAAGAGCCGCGAGCGCGGCGACGGTCAAAACGGATGCGATGGATTTCTTCATGGTTTCTCCTCTTTTTTCGAGACTAGTAGACAACGCCTCCCGACGTCTGGTAGGCGCGCAGCACGGCAACGGCCTCGTCCCGGAGAATTCCGTTCGAGACGGCGATCCCGCGCAACCGGTAGGCCGAAGCCAATTCGCGGGCTTGTCCCCTTCGTCGAAGCCGATCGAACGGACGTCCGCGTCCGTCGCGGCGCAGACGACGCGGTCCACGCCGCTCCAGGGAATCGCGCCCATGCACATCGCGCAGGGTTCCGCGCTGGTGTAGAGCGTCATCGGAATGCCGTCCGCCCCGCCCACCTTGTGAAAGCCGGCCCGATGCTGGGCGCGCATCATCGCCACCATCTCGGCGTGCAGGACCGAGGAGCCGCCGGAGACGACGATGTTGACGCCGATGCCGGCTACGGCCCCGGATGCCACCTCCACCACGACGGCGCCAAAGGGCCCGTCGGTCCCATGACGGACGTTTCGCGCGGCGGCCTCGATGGCCACGCGCATCGCCGCCTCGTCGCCGCGCAGGGCTTCCGGAAGCGTGCGTTCCCAGTCGAGCAGCCACGTCGGTATCTCGAAGGCCAAGGCGCCTCTGGCGCCGTGTGCGGTTGTGCCAAGCTTCGTCATCGGTTCATCCCTTTCACCGCCACATTGTAGTCCACTTGCCTCCGAACGTCAACGTCGCCGAAATCGGCGCGGGAAATCGGTCAGAAGCTGTGAAAGAATCGACAGACAAGAGATCCGGGTGTAAGAGGTAGTCATAATCCTGATCGTAATCGATGCGAGGGCGCACAGGCCCTGCGCGCCGCCCCCGCCCGCAAGCAGAGCCTGCTTGCGGGAAGAGGGTAAAAAGCCCCGCGCCGTGGAGAAGGTGTTAGGTTTTAGGTACTAGCCGCTTCGCGCTATGCAACCACGGCAGCTAAGCACGTAGCAAGGGAAAATCTGCGGTAATCTGCGAAATCTGCGGATAACTTACACGTAGTAAGGGCACGTAGCAAGAGCTTCGCGCCTTCGCGTCTTCGCGTGAGATATATTACGTAACAAGAGCAAAATCCGCGGTAATCTGCGCCATCTGCGGATACCTCCCACGTAGCAAGGGCAAATCTGCGGATACCTCCATCCTTTTCCTCTGTTGCGACCAACGTTTTTTTGGTAGGATATCTGCTTGCAAGTGGTTCAATATTACTGAAACGAACATGAAAAAGACTTCCAACATCAAAACTGTAGTCGGCGACATCGATGCCGAGGTCCTTTCTTTCACAGTTGGCAAAGACCCAGTGCTAGACCTGGATTTGGTCGAATGGGATTGCATCGGAACGGCAGCCCATGTGACTATGCTCTCGCAGATGCAGGTGGAACCGCGCATCTTCAACGAGGAGGAGCGCGATGCAGTGGTGGCAGAGCTGAGCAGAATCGCCAAGGCCGCACGCCGCGGCAAGTTCAAAATCACTAACGAGGACCAGGACTGCCATCTCGCCATCGAGCGCACGCTCACGGAAAAGCTAGGCGACCTAGGCCGCCGCGTCCACACTGGGCGGAGCCGCAACGACCAGGTTGCCACCGCAATCCGCCTATACATGCGCGACCAGATGCTCGGTGTCATCGAAGAGGCGGTGGAGCTCGCGCAGGCGTTGCTTAAGTTCGCCCGCAAGCACGAAAAGCTGCCTATGGTGGGGCGCACGCACTTCCAACCGGCGATGCCGAGCAGCGTAGGCGTCTGGGGTTCGTGCTATGCGGAGGGGTTGTTCGACGACCTGGGGCTCCTGTGGGCGGCGTACGACTTCACCGATCGCTGCCCGCTCGGTTCCGCCGCGAGCTACGGTGTCCCGCTGCCGATCGACCGCGACCT
>JAAZAI010000089.1 GCA_012514445.1 Lentisphaerota bacterium | reverse complement strand
GCTCTCGTCGTTCGTCACGCGCATGTTCGTGATGGAGGCGTGCATCCTCGGCTTCTTCGGCGGACTGGCGGGCGTCGCGGCGGGCGCCGCGTTCGCGCTCGCGATGTACGCATTCCTCTACGGCCCGGCGCTCGTCTTCGGCGCGCTGCCGGGCGGCCCGCTGGCGCTGTGCGCGCTCGGCGGCCTCGCCGCCGGCGTCGCGCTCTCCGTCGTCGCCGCCATCTATCCCGCCCGCGTCGCCGCCGCGATGGTTCCCGCCCACGCGCTGCGCTCCAACGTCTGAGGCGCCGCCTCGCCGCCCTCCCTGTCGAGAACCCATGAAACAACACCCCACAGCCCAGACGCGCGATCCGCGGTTCCAGGCGCTCTTCGAGGAGCCCGGGGGCGGCGGCGCGCCCGTGATCATCCGAGGCGTCGACATCCGCAAGGAGTACCGCATGGGCGCCCAGGTGACGCAGGCCCTGCGCGGCGCCACCCTCGAGGTGTACCGTGGCGAGTACCTCTCGATCATGGGCCCCTCCGGCTCCGGCAAGTCCACGCTCTTCAACGCCATCGGCGCCCTCGCCAAGCCCACCTCCGGCCGCGTCTACATCGACCAGGTCGACATCGCCCAGCTCGACGCCGAGGAACTCGCCTGGCTGCGCTGCCGCAAAATCGGGTACGTGTTCCAGACGTACAACCTCATCCAGGTCATGACCTGCCTCGAGAACGTCACCCTGCCGATGGCCTTCGTCGGCCTCAACGGCGAGGAGGCGCGCGAGAAGGGGATCAAGATCCTCCGCATGGTCGGCCTCGAGCACCGCATCCTCCACAAGCCCGCCGAACTCTCCGGCGGCCAGCAGCAGCGCGTCGCCATCGCCCGCGCCCTCGCCAACTCCCCCGACATCATCCTCGCCGACGAACCCACCGCCAACCTCGACCAGAGCACCGGTCAGGAGATCATCGACCTCTTCAAGCAGCTCCAGAAGACCCTGGGCGCCACCATCATCTCCGCGACCCACGACCTCAAGATGCTCAAGGCCTCCGACCGCATCCTCTGGATCGAGGACGGCGCCATCGTCAAGGCCGCCCGCCCCGAGGAGATCGACTTCAACACCGACGAGTTCGGACACTAGCCGCCATGAAAGCCGCCGACATCATCATCAAGACGGAAAACGTCAAGAAGCGCTACAAGACGGGCGACGAGGTGCTCTGGGCGCTCAAGGGCATCGACCTCGAAATCCCAAGGGGCGAGTTCCTCTCCATCATGGGTCCCTCCGGCTCCGGCAAGTCCACGTTCTTCAACCAGATCGGCGCGCTCGACGTGCCCACCGAGGGACGCGTGCTCTTCGAGGGGCAGTCCGTCTTCGACATGAGCGAAAGCCAGCAGGCCTGGTTTCGCTGCAATCGCATCGGCTACATCTTCCAGACCTTCAACCTCGTCCAGGTCATGAGCGCCCTCCAGAACGTCGTCCTGCCCATGGTCTTCCAAGGCACGCCGAAGGAGGAGGCGGACCGCCGCGGCACCGCCATCCTCGAGCGCGTCGGCCTTGGCCACCGCCTCCACAACAAGCCCTTCGAGCTCTCCGGCGGCCAGCAGCAGCGCATCGCAGTCGCCCGCGCCTTGGCGAACACCCCGAGCGTCATTCTCGCCGACGAACCCACCGGCAACCTCGACACGAAGACCGGCTCCGAGATCATCGAGCTGCTCAAGGAACTCAACGCCCGCGACGGCGTCACCGTCGTCTGCTCCACCCACGACCCCAAGATGCTGCGCTCCTCCGACCGCATCTGCTGGATGCTCGACGGCCGCCTCGACAAGATCAGCTCCCAAGCCGAATTCTCGCTCGCCGCGATGAAGCAGGACGAGCAGGGGAGGGGGCGTGGAACTTCTCGGTAGTTTCATGGCGCTGCGGCGACTGTGTGTGTCAGGAAAGTGACATGATAGTTTTATCGGGGGTTGGAAGTTGTCTTCAAGCTTTGTCGCGAGATTTGTCGAACCCAACAAAGTCCTGATCATCATCGATACGAAGGGCGCGCCGGCCCTGCGCGCCGCCGGGCAACCCG
>JAAZAI010000088.1 GCA_012514445.1 Lentisphaerota bacterium | reverse complement strand
CGGGTTGCCCGGCGGCGCGCAGGGCCTGCGCGCCCTTCCATCGATTACGATCAGGACTTTGTTGGGTCCGACGTAGCTCGCGACAAAGCTTGAAGGCAACTTCCAACCCCCAATAACTACAACCCTGTTACGATCCTGACACACACCCGATTACCGGAATCGAGGCGTTTTCCGTTGACCCCGCGAAAGCGATTGGGATAGACTTGATTGTTCAATCCCCAAGGTGGACAAACCGATAATCCGGGCGTTTCGCCCGGGCAGGGAACAGTCCGAACATGAACGCATACGAAACGCTCCCGCGCGAAGAGCAATCCAAGGTCGACCGCCTCCTGTCGGACACCGCCGCCAACGGCGGTCTCGCCCCCGTCGATCTCGACGCCTTCTGGCGCGACCAGGACATCGCCCGAGCCGATCCGTTCTCCCCGGACTGCCCCCAGTGCTGCTTCGGCGCCTCGCTCAACTGGGAGTGCGTCTACGCCGAGCTCGGGCTGGAGGAGGACTACTGGCGCTATCATCACGACGAGCCGTGGGCGCTGGACGTCGCGAAGCGCTACAACGACGTCGCCGAGAGAATCGTCGACCGTCGGCTCCTCAACGAGAAGCCCCGGGACCCGGCGCGCGTCTGGCCGGAAGTCAAGGCGCTCCACGACATCTTCGAGGCGCGCAACGTGTGGGAGGGCGGCCCGGCCGGATCGTGGTGGCTCCACCAGTCCGCGAACACCCCCGGCGAACTCGCCGCGCTCCTCGACCGCGTCGAACGGCGCCTGGAGAACCTCCGCGACTTCCTGCTGCCGGAGAACTGGGACGCCGAGAAGGCGCGGCTGACCGCGCTCGGCGCTCCGGCGCCGCTGTACCGAGGCCAGCGCGGTCCCTGCACGTTCGCCTGCTCGGTCTTCGGCCCCGAAAACCTGCTGATGCTCCACTACGACGATGAATCCCTCTTCCGGCGCTTCTCGGACGTGCTCGGCCGCGCCATCCTCGCGAGGGCCCGCGTTCTGGACGAAGAGGCCGGCTTCACCCCGGAGACGGCGCCGCGCGGCTGGTCGTGGGCGGACGACAACTCCTGCCTCTTCAACCCCGAACTGTACGAGGCGTTCGCGATGCCCATCCACCGGGCCGTCTTCGGCCGCTACGCGCCGGACCCCGGCGACCGCCGCTACCAGCACAGCGACTCGGCGATGGGGCACCTGCTACCGCAGCTCGCGGAGCTCGACCTGACGGGAACCAACTTCGGCCCGACGCTGAGCGTGGCGGAAATCCGCCGCCACTGCCCGAACGCGGTCATCGACGGCCAGCTCGCGCCCTTCACATACAGCCGCAACGAGACGGCCAACATGGTGGCGGAGTTCCTCCGCGACTTCGCCCAGGCGCGAGAGGCCCGCGGGCTGAACTTCGCCACGGCCGGCTCCATCAACAACGGCACGCGCCTCACGAGCATGCGACTGCTCATGGCCGCCATCCAGCGCCACGGGAAATACTGACACCATGAAATTCCAACCTGGCCCCTGGCAGAACGAAGTCAACGTCCGCGACTTCATCCAGCGCAACTACACGCCCTACGACGGCGACAGCGCGTTCCTGAAAGCCCCCACGGAGCGAACCCGCGCGCTGTGGGGAAAGGTCGTCGCGCTCATGGACGAGGAGCGGCGGCGCGGGGGCGTCTACGACATCGACGCCTCGACCATCTCCACGATCACCGCCCACGCCCCCGGCTACATCGACCGCGATCTCGAGCAGATCGTCGGCCTCCAGACGGATGCGCCCCTCAAGCGCGCCATCATGCCCTTCGGCGGCATCCGCCTCGTCCGCACCCAGCTCAAGGCCTACGGGCGCGAGATGGATCCCGAAGTCGAGCGCGTCTTCAACTACCGCAAGACGCACAACGACGGCGTCTTCGACGCGTACACCGACGAGATGAAGCTCGCGCGCCACGCGGGCATCGTCACCGGCCTCCCCGACTCCTACGGGCGCGGGCGCATCATCGGCGACTACCGCCGCGTACCGCTCTATGGCACCGCCTTCCTCATCAAGATGAAGGAGGCCGCCAAGAACGAGATGGTCCGCGACATCATGGACTCCGGCCTCATCCGCAAGCGCGAGGAGACCTCCGAGCAGATCCGCGCCCTCCACGAGCTGGAGGCGATGTCCGCCGCATACGGCTTCGACGTCACGCGCCCGGCGCGCGACGTGAAGGAGGCGATCCAGTGGCTCTACCTCGCCTACCTCGCGGCGGTCAAGGAGCAGAACGGCGCCGCCATGTCCATCGGGCGCATCTCCACCTTCCTCGACTGCTACGCCGAGGCCGACCTCGCCGCCGGGACCTACGACGAGGAGCAGATCCAGGAAATGGTCGACCATTTCATCATGAAGCTTCGCATGGTGCGCTTCCTGCGCGTGCCGGCGTACGACGAGATCTTCTCCGGCGACCCCACCTGGGTCACCGAGTCGCTCGCGGGGATGGCCGGGGACGGCCGGCACATGGTCACCAAGACGACCTACCGATTCCTCCACACCCTCGTCAACCTCGGCCCCGCCCCCGAGCCCAATCTCACCGTGCTCTGGAGCCCGCGCCTGCCCGAGCCCTTCAAGCGCTTCTGCACCGAAGTCTCGATCCGCACCTCGTCAGTCCAGTACGAGAACGACACGCTCATGCTCCCGAAGTTCGGCGACGACTACGGCATCGCCTGCTGCGTCTCCGCGATGCGCATCGGCAAGCAGCTCCAGTTCTTCGGCGCGCGCGTCAACCTCGCCAAGGCCCTGCTCTACGCGATCAACGGCGGCATGGACGTCTCCTTCGATAACGCGCAGGTCGGCCCGGAGCTGCGCATCCTCGGCGAGCGCGGCCCCCTCGTCTTCGAGGAGGTCATGATCAACTTCAACAAGGTCGTGGCGTGGCTCGCCAAGCTGTACATGGACACGCTCAACACGATCCACTACATGCACGACAAGTACTGCTACGAGCGCCTCGAGATGGCGTTGCACGACGACACGATCGTGCGCACGATGGCCGGCGGCATCGCCGGGCTCTCCGTGCTCGTGGACAGCCTCTCCGCCATCAAGCACGCCCAGGTGACCGCCGTCCGCAACGAGAAGGGCCTCGCCACCGATTTCCAGATCGAGGGCGACTTCCCCAAGTACGGCAACGACGACGACCGCGTCGACCAGCTCGCCGTCGAGGTGGTCCGCAATTTCTACCGCGAATTCGCCAAGCACCACACCTACCGCAAGTCGAAGCCCACGCTCTCGATCCTCACGATCACCTCCAACGTGATGTACGGCAGCAAGACCGCCTCGACCCCGGACGGGCGCAAGGCCGGCGAGCCCTTCGCCCCCGGCGCGAACCCGATGCACGGGCGCGACCTCCAGGGCGCCATCGCCTCCCTGCGCTCCGTGGCCAAGCTCCAGTACGACTTCGCCGAGGACGGCATCTCGAACACCTTCTCCATCATCCCCGAGTCCCTCGGCAAGACGGACGCGGAGAAGCAGGAGAACCTCATGGCGCTGCTCGACGGCTACTTCACCGACAACGGCCACCATCTCAACGTCAACGTCCTCCAGCGCGAGACGCTCCTCGACGCGATGGACCATCCCGAGAAGTACCCGCAGCTCACGATCCGCGTCTCCGGCTACGCCGTCAAGTTCATCCGCCTCACGCGCGAGCAGCAGCTCGACGTCGTCAACCGCACCTTCCACTGCCAGCTCTGAGCCATCGGCGGGGGTTCAGCTTGCGCGGAACGCCGGGACGGGGTATGATACTCGGCAATTCGCGAGCAGGAGGAGGCGTTCCGATGTCGGGGCGCCGTTTCGCCCGCAGCACCTGCCAGGAGTTCTTCCCATGCCCAAGATCGCCGTCGTCTCCGTCGCCCACATCCACAGCCGCGATTTCTGCAAAACCATCGGCAAGCTCGTCTCGGGCAAGGCCCCGCACGTCATCTGGGACGAGAATCCGGAACGTGGCGCGAAATACGCCGCGGAGTTCAACTGCCCGTTCGAGCCGGACCTCGACAAGGTCGTCGCCGACCCGGACGTCGACGCCTTCGTCGTCTGCGCCGAGAACACGCGCCATCTGCCGCTGCTGCGCAAGGTGCTGCCCGTCGGCAAGCCAACGATGTGCGAGAAGCCGATGGCCACGAACGCGACGGACGCCGACGAGATCGTGTCGCTCGCGAAGCGCCACAAGACGCCGCTCACCTTCGGCTACTTCCAGCCGTTCAACGGCGCGAACCGCGCGGTGAAGCGCCTCCTGGCGGCTGGCGATCTGGGCCAGGTGACGCATCTGATCTTCCGCAACGCGCATCATGCGGCGTACGGGCGCTGGTTCGACAATCCGGATCTGGCGTGGTTCACGCAGCCCGAGCTGTCGGGCGGCGGCGCGCTTCTGGACATGGGCACGCACGCGGTGCATCTGCTGCGCCACCTCGGCGGCCCCGTGACGGAAGTCTGGTGCATGACGGGCAATTTCTCGGGCGCCTACCCGACGGTGGACGACTACGGCGTGATCATGATGAAGTTCGCCTCGGGGGCCATCGGGCGCGCGGAGGCGGGCTGGGTGTTCACGGGCGGCCACAGCGGGCTCGAAGTGATCGGCTCCAAGCAGAGCATCTGGAACGCGGACGGCCTGAAGATGGGAGGCCCCGGAATCCCGGCGGCGCCGGTGGCGTCGGACGAGGCGCGACCCGACCGCATTCCGCGGCTGATCGCCGTCGTGAAGGGCGAGCTGCCGGTGGCGGAGCTCGAGGAAGACGTCGCCGCCGCCTACGACGCCGTGAAGATCATGGCCGCGGCCTACGAGTCCTCGAAGACCGGCCGCTGGACCCCCTGCCGGTAGGCGCCGAGATTTCAGTGAGTAGTGAGTAGATCGAGGTGAACAGTTGTCGCTGGGGACACCCCAGACCCCGTTGTTCTTACCGGGGCCTGGGGCAGAGCCCCAGCGGAAACTACTCACCACACACTACGCTCCACTCACTCAATCGGGCAGACGACAGGGCTGCTTCAATCCCCGACTGTTGACCGATTACAAGGAAAACGCCTCCGGACGCGCGGCGTCCGGAGGCGCTTCGTTTCGGAAGGCGACGGGTTACTTGATCGTCACTTCCTTGCCGGCGGCGGCGGAGCGATAGAGGCCGTCGAGAATCTTCTGGACGGCGAGTCCATCGTAGCCGGAGGCACCGAGCTCGGAGCCCTTGAGGCAGCCGTCGACCCAGTTCTGGAGCTTGCGATTGAAGAGGTTGCCCCAGTCCTGCGAACCGACGAACGCGGGCTTGGCGTTGACCATGAGGTCGTTGAGATCGGTGTAGATCTCGGCGTCCTCCCAGTTGCAGCCGCCCTTGGTGCCCATGGCGGTGAAGTTCTGCACATCGTGCTCCTTCATGTGGCAGGCGAACGCGGACTCCACCTGCATGATGGCGCCGTTGTCGAAGCGGATCTGCCCGATGGCGAGGTCTTCGACCGTGTAGGTCTTCCAGTCCCAGCCAGGCCAGGCGCTGCGCGTGGTGGAGGGCTTGTCGCCGAGGTACGTCCAGGTGTTGGCGCTGGCGGCGACGGGTTTCGGGCAGCCCATGAACTCGTAGGCGGCCTCGATGATGTGCACGCCGATGTCGATGAGCGGGCCGCCGCCCTGGAGCTCCTTCTGGCCGAAGACGCCCCAGTTGGGGATGCCGCGGCGGCGGAGG
>JAAZAI010000646.1 GCA_012514445.1 Lentisphaerota bacterium | reverse complement strand
GCAGGCTCCGACCGCGAGAGACGTGCCGTTGACCGTCGCGGCGAACGTCCATTCGCCGTCGGTGATGGTTCCGGCGACCGGATCGAAGATCCAGTTCGCCGCAGAAGCGGTGGAGACGAGCAGCGTCAGCATGATGATGGCGTGAATGAGCTTGTTCATTTCTTGTACCTCCTGATAGGTTGCTTATTGTGCGAAATGGTCATCGGCGCCGCTTGCGTACTCGTTCACGGCGAGGACGCGCATGGATTCGTCGGTGGCGGACAGAAAGGAGATCGAAAAGGTTTCACCGCCGGGAGGAGCGGACACGACCACGTGCGCACCGCCGTAGGCGGGATCGGGGACGTCGGAGCACGGACGCTCCGGAGGCATGAAGGTCGGACAGATCGCACGGTCTCCGGGATAAAGCGCACGGTCGGCGAGACGCCGGATCGTATCCGCGCTGTTCTGGCGGTGAGTCCAGACCCCGTTCACCCATGCCCTGGGCCGCAGCGCCTTGACCAGCTTCTCCGGCATCGCAAAATAGCCGTGGTGGTTCATTTTCGCCAGCGAAACAGGAGGGGCCACGGTGGCAAGCCGGTCTTCGATTTCAAAGCGCTCGAAGCCTTCGGGCATTTGCGCCTTGTCGGAGAAATCGCCAGCGGTGAAGAAGCTGAACGCGCCGTAGCGGACGATCATCCCCAGGCTCATCCCGTTCTCATTGATCCACTGCTTGCCTGAAAATCCGGGCTGCCGGTCGGGATAGTCCTGGTAGAGATCGGTGATCTCGCCGGTTCTCTCGTCCGCCATCCGGCCATTGGCGCAGAGGTTGAAAATCGAGAACCCCTCGGCGCCGCCGTGCAGCATCCTCACCTGGTCGCGTCGGCCTTCGACGAATTTCTCGACGACGAGTCCGTCGCGCGCGACGAGATCGGCGTAGAGCTTTCGCATCACGGCGAGCGATCCGTCCTGGTCGTAGTCGGAAATCCGGCACGGATCGTCGCATTCCGGCCAGGCGCGGTCGAACGCCCGCGTGAAGTGGAGTGTTTCCGCGGCGGCGGGGAATCCATGCGTGTGATCGGCGTGGTAGTGGGAGAGCATCATGATGTCGACCCGCGTCTTGTCCGCAGCGGGATTGACGCGCGTCACGTAGCGCGCGACCCAATCGCCTGCGGGGCGGGAGGCGTCGGGCAGAACCGGCGCCGGCTCGCGCCCGCGAGTGTCGGTCGCACCGCAATCGAGAAGCATAGTCGTCCCGTCCGGGAAGATCCAGAACAGCGACTCCCCGACGCCGGCGTGGATGAAGTGGATCTGGAGTTCGCCTCTCTTCCATCCACGCCACCTCGAGTCGGAGGGCAGGTTCTTCATTCCCGTGTTTCTCTTCATTCCTTGGACACTGCCAACACGTACGCGACAACGATTAGGATTAGGATTTCGATTAGGCGAGGATCTCAAACGACAAAGGCTCTCGCGACAAAGCTTACGGTTTCGGGACGCCTTTCGGGAAAGCGTACTGGACGACTTCGGGTGACAGCAGGTCGAACGGAACGTCCATCAACTGCTCGGCCGGGATTTCCTTGGGCGCGAGCGCGGCAGGGGGAACGAGCTTCCTCCAGTACTGCGGATCTTCGGCAAGGGCCTGCTTCACCTCGACGTACGCCTCGAAATAACGAGTGCCGAACGCCTGCTG
>JAAZAI010000087.1 GCA_012514445.1 Lentisphaerota bacterium | reverse complement strand
TCTCACCGCGCAGGATGTTGATGAGCTGCGGCATCTCGTCGATGTTCGTCTTGCGCAGGAAGCGGCCGAGGGGCGTCACCCGAGGATCACATTTCATCTTGAAGAGCGCGCCGTCCGCCTCGTTGAAGCGCCGCAGCTCCTGCAGTCGGGATTCGGCGTCGCGGCACATCGTTCGGAACTTGTACATCCGGAACATCCGGCCCTCGCGGCCGAAGCGGTTCTGGATGAACAGCGCGGGGCCCTGCCCGTCCAGGCGGATGAGCAGCGCGACCAGCAGCAGCGCGGGGGACGCCAGTGCGAACAGCCCGAACGCCATCAGACGCGAGGCCGCCCGCCGGAAGGAGGCGTCGCAGTCCCCGAAACGGGGAGAGGAGAAGTGGACGATGGGGATTCCCTCGATCTGGTCGCCCGAGGCGTAGGGGTTGTGGAGCGTGAGGAAGCGTGGAATCAGGGCCTTGACGATCTTCCCCCGACCAGAGGCGATGCGGACGATGTCCATGACGATGTCGATCTTCATCTCCCGATCCATGACGAAGACGGCGCTGATGTCGTCCGTGAGCTGCCCGGGCAGCGTCTGGCGCATCTCGATCTGGCTTGTGGGCGAAGCGATCTGCCGGATGACCTCCCAGCCCTTGATGGAGCCCCGCGAGGCCCAGGACAGGAGCGTCTCGGCATCCCGGGTCTTTCCGACGAGCAGGACGCGCCCCCGCAGCGAAGGGTGCCGGCGGCGCGCCCAGGTCAGGGCTGCGTTGGTGGCCACGCGCACCGCGACGGTCATCGGGATGTTGAGCAGCAGCGCCAGGGGGAGGAATCCGCGCATGTGCCACTGGCTCTTGGAGAAGAAGAGATAGACGGCGACGCAGCCGATGACGCAGCCGTTGCCGACGATGGCGTTCCAGAGCAGCGGCGTGCGGCGCAGGCGGCGGTGCCCGTCGTACATGCCCAGGACCGCGTAGGCCACGAAGAGGAATCCGAACGTCAGCGAGACGTAAATCCAGGACCGGCGGAAGTAGACCGCGGCGTAGTGGCTCTGGAAATCGCCCGAGAACATGCTGGAGAGCGGGACGCCGAAGCGGATGGCGTAAGCGAGGACATAGGAGATCACCAGCGCCGCCAGATCGTCGGCCATGTGAAGAAAGCGCACGGCGCGCACCGTGGCGATGTACCGGTTGCGGACGCCTGTGAGAGGGTGGGAGACCGCGCCGTCGCTCATGCGAACCTCCTGACGGCCTCGAGAAGGGCCTCGACGGCCTCGCCCTCGGGATGGCGCGATTGCTGGACGCCCTTGACGTAGAGCAGGAAGAAGCCCTTGCCGCCGACAAGCGCGATGTCCGCGTCCCGCGCCTCTCCGGGGCCGTTGACGACGCAGCCCATGACGGCCACGTGCGGACGCTTCATCTCCGGACGTTCGCGGTAGAGCCGCTCCAGCGCCTCCTCGACGCGGAGCGCCGTCCCGACGACGTCCGCCTGCGTCCGCCCGCAGGTCGGGCACGAGGTGACGTTCGCACCGGGCGCGCGCAGCCCGAGGCAGCGCAGCAGCTCCTGCCCCGCCGCGACCTCCTTGACGGGGCGGTCGGTGAGCGAGACGCGGATCGTGTCGCCGATGCCCTCGTTGAGCAGGATGCCCATGGCGACGGCCGAGCGCACGGTGCCGGCCAGGAACGTCCCGGCCTCGGTCAGCCCGAGGTGCAGCGGATGGCGCGTGCGCGCCGAGAGCAGGCGGTAGGCCGCAAGCGTGCGGGGGATGTCGGAGGCCTTGACCGAGATCTTGATGTCGTCGAAGTCCTCGGCCTCGAGCAGCGCGACGTGCGCCAAGGCGCTTTCGACGAGAGCCTCGGCGGTCGCGCCGCCGTGCTTGTCGAGCAGATGCGGCTCGAGCGACCCGGCGTTGACGCCGATGCGGATGGGCACGCCGCGGGCCTTGGCCGCGGCGGCGACGGCGCGGACGCGCTCGGCTCCGCCGATGTTGCCGGGGTTGATGCGCAGGCCGTCGACGCCGGCCTCGAGCGACTGGAGCGCGAGGCGCCAGTCGAAGTGGATGTCCGCGACGAGCGGCACGCCTTCCACGCGGCGGCGGATCTCGGCGAGGGCGGCGGCGGCCTCGGCGTCCGGCACGGCGAGGCGCACGATGTCGCAGCCCGC
>JAAZAI010000086.1 GCA_012514445.1 Lentisphaerota bacterium | reverse complement strand
GACGTCGTCGAGGGACACGACGTGGTCGCACCATTCGTAGCCGCCGGAAAGCGGATACGGCGTGAACGGATCGCCCGCCGCCACGCCGGTGCGGAAACCGACGCCCTGGTAGTTGCGCCCGGCCTTGATGTCCATCGCGAAGTAGCGGGTCTTGTCCTCGGGGTAGCGGATGCGCAGCAGGTATTGCGTACCGGGCTTCATCCGGCCGCGGCCGATGCGATAGCCGAAATTGCGGCTGTCGTTCGCCTCGCGGTAGCGGACGCCCTGGAGTTCGTTCACCACCACGCCCTTGAGCCACGGCGAATACGCGCGGCGCCCGCCCCAGAAATCGCGGACGCCTCCCTCCTTGTAGGGATGCTCGCCAAGCTCGGGCGCCGCGCCGGCGTCGATGACGTCGACCAGCTTGAGGCGGCCCAGCGGCGTCTCCTCGAACGTTTCGGGCAGTTCGGGCAGCGCCAGGGCGTCGCGCTGCGCATAGCGGAGCTTGACGCGATGCCGGGCGAAGCTCGTCACCGGCGCGCCATCGGCCGCGGCAAGCAGCCCGCGGACGTCGATCCACTCCCCGTAGTAGAGCTTGCGGGCCTCCTCAGGCCCCAGGCGCAACACGGCCTCCCATTCCCCGGACGCGGCGCGTTTCAGCGGGATGTCCGCGACCGCGACGGTCGCGTGGAAGCAGTCCATGAGCCGCAGGTTCAGCGTCAGACCCTCCTTCGCGGCGATCGCGGCCGGGAAGCGCACGACGGCCTCGGCCTCTCGACCGGCCGGCGGAAGCGGACCGGGGTCGAAGTCCTCGAACGCGCGCTCGCCCGCGACGCCCTCGTCCCGCCACCGCACCGCCAGGGTCTCGAGCTCCGGCCCGACCCAGAAGGACGTGCCGCCCAGGCCGCCGCCGCGATACCAGTCGTGGATCAGGACGGCCACGGTGTTGATCGCGCCGTATCGAATCAAGCCGGGCTCCAGAACGCCGGCGAAGTCCGGGCCGAAAGACTCGACCGTCTGCACCTCCGCCCCGTTCCAGAAGACCGTGCCGCGGTCGTCGGGTTTGCCCAGCCGGTAGGCCAGCGGACGTCCCGCCCACTCGGCGGGAATCCAAACGCGCTGGCGGTACCACGCCGGGCCGTCGTACGCGACGCCCTGCGACTCCCAGCTCGTGCCGACTTGCAGCAATTCCCATCCGGCGTGATCGTACTCTGGATCCGCATAGCCCAGCGCCCGCCCATGCCCCTGCTTGTCGACGGGGTTGTCCTTCAAATCGCTCGGCTGGCCGTCCGGGCGACGATCGTCCTTGCGGAAGAACCACATGCCCTCCAGCGAAACGGGGCGCACGGTGGCGGGCAGATCGAAACGACCCACCTCGAAGTCCGCGAACAGCACCGTCCCCTTGCCCTGGAGCTCGTTGTTGCCGTAGCCGATCGCCAGCGTGTCGATCGCGGAGGTGTCCGCCAGCGACGCCTCCTTTTGCAGGAACGCCGTGAACGGCAGGATCACGCGCGTCCAGTCGCCCGGAGCGACGTGGAACCGCGCCTGGTAGCTCGGGCCGCCCTTTTTCCAGCGGATGTCGCCCTTGTTGAGGCGCATCTGCATCTCGCCCGCGACGTCGCTCTTGACCGAGAAGGCGAGATAGTCGAATCCACGCGCGCGCCAGACGCTCCCGCGCTCGCCGACCGGGAGCCGGTAGTCGACCATCTCCGTCGAATTCGGGAACCAGACCTCCATCCGCACGGCGTCGCGACCGCGATAGGCGCCCTTCGCGCACGTCATGCGCGGCCGCGTGTCGCTCGTGCCCTCGTCGCGCCACCCCGGGCGCCAGTCGGGGCCGTCGGTGAGGACGGGGGGCAGATCCTTGTCGACCGAAAGCGCCATCCGTTCCGCCGCCGCGCCGCCCGACTGCGCGAAGGGGCGCACCGCCGCGAGCCGGAAGGTCCCCGCGATCAGGCCGCCCTCCTTGTACTGGTTCGAGACGGAGACGGCGATGACGTTCTTCTGCCCGAACTTGATCTGGCCGGGCTTGAGCATGACGTTGAAATGCGGACCGAATTTGGCGATGCGCGCGACTTCCTCGCCGTTCCAATAGACCGTGCCACAATCGTCGGGCTGGCCGAGCTGGAGTTGGACAGGCGCTCCCTGCCATTCCGCCGGGACGACGACGGTCCTGCGGTACCAGGCCGGACCATAATACGGCTTGCCGCTGGCGCGCCGATGGCCTTGCGCACCCCAGGTTCCGGGAACCTCGAGGCCACCCCAGTCCGAGTCGTCGAACGCCGCCTGATGATACCCCAGCTCGAGGCCATGCCCTTTGCGGTCCCGCTCCTGGGCTGGCGTCAGATCGCCGGGCTTCGCATAGTCGCGGCCGAAATCGCTGGCCGTCCCGTCGGGGTGCACGTTGTCGAGCTTGAAGCGCCAGGAGCCGGACAGATCGATCGAGGACGGAGTCGCGTCCGGCCCCGTTCCGGCGGCCAGCGCCGACGAAACGCCGAGCAGAAGGCCGAGGGCCATCGCCCGTGTCACCCAATTCGAAAGCCGCAGCTTCCGCGTACCCTTTTCTCCGGTTCCGATCATGGCGATTCCCTCTGCATGAAGGCGGCCGGTCGTCAAACCGACCGCTGATTCGACTCGAGAAGACAAACCTGTTCCATTGAAGCGCACACAATATTTACACAAAACAAGCCCGGTGTCAAACAATTTTTCAACACTTCAAGACATGCGGGTGCGCGTCAACATCGTTGCCTGTGCCCAGGTTCGCGCTTTCAGGCGAGTCGTTGACGACGAGGATCGTCCACGAGGCCAGGAGGTTCGCGAGTTTGGCACTCACTTCAAGGCATGAATCCGCCCATGCAGGATGAAAACTTCATTCGGGGTGGACTTGAACGGCTTAAGCCTGATTGCAGGAAGGGCCATCGAACTTACAGAAGCAAAGCTCTTCGATCATGGTCTGAAGTCGGCGATGGTCCCGAGGACGGTGCGCAGGATGTCATTGCGTGTCAAGGCCGCGCCCGGCGGGCTCGGGGCCCGCGAGCGCGTCCATGATGTCCGCGGGCGTGGCGCAGGCCAGGAGACGCTGCCGCGTCCTGGCCTGGATCATCTGCTGGCCGATGCGCGCCAGCGCCCCGAGGTAGCGGTCGTGGGAGCGGGCCGACGAAACGAGCAGGATGATGAATTTCGGAACGCCCTCGCTTGAGCCGAACGCCACGCCGGCGGGGCAGACGGCCATGGCGGCCGCCACGCCGGCGTAGTCCGGCAGCAGCGCATGCGGCAGCGCCGTCTGGCAGCCGATGAAAGTCGAGCCCATCGCCTCGCGGAACAGCGCCTGCCTGATGCAGGCCTGGTGCAGATGCGCGGGCACGACGCCCGACTCGCACAGGCAATCGACCAGCAGCCGGACGACCTCGTCCCGTGCGAGCCCCTGGACGCCCATGCGGATATTCGCCTCCCAGAGGAAATCGCGGAACGGCGGGCTCAGCGGCGGTTCCGACAGGCACATGAGCATCGGGCCGAGGCGCACGCGCGCCACCTGTTCCGGCAGCGACCCCGCGAAATGGGAAGCGGCGACGCCGAAGTGCGGCGCTCCGATCAAAAGCAAGTCCTCCGATCCCGTACGCGCGTCGATCTGCCGGACGACGTCGGCGACGCGCCCGATGTTGACCGGCGCCCCCAGGACGAAACTGTTCGCCAGCAGGGCGTCCAGGCCGCGTTGCGGCTCCTCCGGCGCGGCATCGAACATCGGTTCGACTCGCAGCATCGAGACCGGCAGGTTCCAGTCCCGGGAGAGGGCCTCGGCCAGCGCAATCACGCGCAAGGCGTGCACACCGCCGGCAGTCGCCGCCACGATCTGCCGGATGTCTTGCCCCGGAGCCTGCCGCAAGATGTAGGCGGGCGCCTGGATCCGCTGGGCGGCGGACAGCAGGATCTGCGTCCGGACGGCAACATCAGGCCAGTTGGCCACCAGGCCGCACAGCGCCGCGTCACGCGCAGGCGCGTTCCCGTCCGCCGTGCCGTCGACGGATTTTGCGCTGCCCGTCAGCACCTCGGGAGAAAGACATCCCTCATACGCGAGTTTGACGACTTCGGCCTGATGCATGCCCGCAACGGCGGCGGCCAGACGCTCCAGGTGGCGCATCGGCTCGGAGGTCTCGGCGCAGCAGAACAGCCGTCGAGACGGCTCAAGCGCGACGGCGGACAAGCTAGCCGCCCTCCCCGACGGCGGAGACCGTCGGGCGCGTCACGCGTTTGATGCGCAGGCGGCGCAGGCCGCCTGGCACAGGCCATTCGACTTGGTCGCCCTCGCGGTAGCCGAGCAGCGCGGCTCCGATGGGGGCCAGCACTGAAATGCGCAAGCGCGACACATCGGCCTGGCCCGGAAGCACAAGGCGATAGGTCTCTTCCGAATTGTCCTCCAGATCGATCATCGTCACTTCGCGATCCAGCGCGACGACATCGGCCGACAGGTCTTCGACGGCGACCTTTTTGGCGCGATTCAGCTCCCCCTCAAGGCGAACGAGATCGTCGCGGTCGCGGCCCGCGTGTCTGCTGCGCTGTTCGGCGATCGCCTTTTCGATTCGAAGGCAGTCTTCTCGGCTGATCAAGATCTCCGCCATGGCTCTCTCCTCTTGGTGGGTTCGGACACGCCGACGTGATTCCTCCGTCCGCCAGAGGTGCCGCCCGGTGTCTGCGCAAAAGAACATCGCAACCCTGCCGCCCCGGGAAACGAACAGAGGAAGCGCAGCGAAGCGCCTTGTAAAGATAACGCTCCCAGTTTGCCAGAAAACGGATAGTTCGTCAATTTGAAACCAGCGATCAGTTCGTCCTATTAAATTTTTCATCTTTCGGGTCAGGGCGAGGCGTTGCGCACAGGCGGGGCAATATGGTAGAGTGAGCGAAATAAAGGGAGTCTCTCCGGCCAGGCGCCGGGACGGAGCGGACTTGGGGATTGGTCTTCCGGCGCCACAATCAAGGAGTTGCAGATGAAGTCAGGCGTGTTTCTCACAGGTCTTGCAGGCGCGAGCGCGGTGCTCCTCTTCGCGGCGGGATGTTCCCGCGACGGCGCGACGGAGGAGCCGAAGACGCCGTCCGAATCCGAGGCGGTTCCGGCCGAAGTCGCGATCGACGACTCGATTCTCTACGATCTGTTCGGCGAGGTGGACGGCTTGCTGATGGCCGGCCAGACGAACCAGGCGAACGCACGCTTCACCGCGGCGCTGAGCGACGCGGCGTTCAAGGATCTCCGCGAACCCCTCTTCAGCTCGATGATCCGCTACTTCCTGTTCACCGGGCAGTTCGACGAGGCCAAGACGCAGTACCTGAACGCGCTCCGCACGGATCCGGAGATCGCGCGGCCCGGCTTCGACGCCATCTACGGCGCCTATCTCGAAAAGGGCGACGCCGCGGGGGCGCTCGAATGGGCGCGCCTGCTCGCGACCCAGGACATCGGCGACGATCTGCGCATGACCGCCACCGACTGGCTGCTCTCCAGCCTCGCCCGGGACGGACAGATCGACGAGATGGCGGCGGCCGCGGCGACCGCCCTCGAGGCCTTCGCCCCGGCCGCGTTCGCTCCCGTCCTCGTGCGCATCGCGCACGAGGGGATCTCGGGCGACAAGACCGAGGTCGCGGCACGACTCCTGGACGCGATCCAGGCGTCGTCGAAGAAGGACGCGCCCGAAATGATCGTCGCCGTCAAGACGGTCGAGGTCCGCATCGACGCGGCGCGAAAGGAATGGAAGAAGATCGCCGACCGGATCCCGGAGCTTGTCGCCGAGGTGCCGGACGCCCAGCTCCACTCGGCGCTACAATTCGCCTTCCAGACGGCGCGCGCGGCGAAGCGCTATGACATGGTCGACGCGATGAGCTCGCCCGTGGTGATGGACGAACGCGCCGCCAAGCTCGAGCGCACCTTCGGCCTCTGCGCCAACGAATGGATCGGCGTGCTCTTCGAGGGCGATCCCCGCGACACCGCCTCCTTCCCCGGCCGCCTCGCCAAGCTCCTGCAGGTCAAGCTCGACCCCCGCAGAGCGTACTCCATCTACAGCCGCCGGTTCTATGAGATCCTGGACGACAAGGCGCTGATCCGCGAATGCATGCCGCTGGTCGACTCGCTGATCCCGCTGCTTCCCGACGAGGCCTCGCAGAACGGCCTGCGCGCCCTGCAGCTCGACGCGGCCTTCCTCGTGGACGACTACGCCGCCGCGCTGGCGATCCTCGAAAAGGGCCTGCCCGAGCGCGACGAGGCCTGGCACAAAATGGCCATCGCCAAGGTCAAGGCGCATCTGGCGCTCCAGAACAAGCAGTACGATGTCGCGGTGAAGCAATTCCGCGAATTCATGGACATCCTCCCCGACGAGGACCAGCCGGACCCGGCGTCCGACGTCATGTACAGCAAGCTGACGCTGCTCGGCAACAACGAGAAGCGCATCGGCGACATCTACGTCGAGGCCGGCAACCCGGACGAGGCCGCGAAGTCCTACGCCACCGCCCGGGAATGGTACGAAAAGGCCTTGGAGGCCAACAAGGCCGGCCAGACGACCGAAGACTACATCAAAGCGCAGATCGCGGCGCTGCCCGGCGCCGCCGCGAAGCCCGTCGAAGCCGCGAAGCCCGTCGAAGCCGCGCCCGCGGTTCAGCCTGCGGAAGCCCCCGCCGCGAAGCCCGTCGAAGCCGCGCCCGCGGAAGCGGCGTCCGCAGTCGCCGCTCCTGCCGAGGCTCCCGCGGAGTCTGAACCCGCCGAGGAGGAGTAGGGAGGAAGAGGGTTCAGTCGCCGGATTCGACGAGTCCGACAGGCCTAAAAGGGAAAACAGGGGCGCCCCTGTTTTCCCTTTTTCATGCGACCAAGTGGGTTCAATTACACTGTTGGCAACCGGGGAATCAGATGACTAGACGCGAGAACATGCTCAAGGCGATTCGCTTTGAACAACCCGACTACATACCCATGGCGTTCCATGTCAACGCGGCATGCTGGCATCACTATGATCAGAATGCTCTGCAGGATCTGATGGAATCGCACCCGTTCCTCTTTCCCGACTTCGCCAGGCGGAAGAAGGTCTCCCCGCACTACGGACTCAATCAACGCGCGGACGAGCCGTATACCGACCCTTGGGGGTGCGTATGGGAGACAAGTGATGATGGAATCACGGGATCGGTGCGCGGGCATCCCCTGCGAGACCTGGAATCGCTGCCCAGCTATGCCCCGCCTGATCCCATGAGGGCCGATGGAACTTTTCCGATCGACTGGGACCAGATTACCGCTCGTGTGCGCCGCCAGAAGGAGAATGGCGAGCTCGTCGGTGGCGGTCTGCCGCACGGCCACACGTTTCTCCGGCTGCAGGACATCCGGGGCTATGAGAACCTGACCGATTACACAAAGCCCACCCATCGGGCGCCTTGTCCGGCGGGCGTTTGTTTGATACACTGCGCACTTTTCTCGAAACGGCAGGAGGCGGCAACCCATGGCAGGCGAATACGCGATCAGTCTGGTCAATCTCACGAAACAGCACGAGGCGAAGGTGATTCTGGAGGATGTGAACCTCTCCTTCTTCCACGGCGCGCACATCGGCGTCATCGGCGCCAACGGCTCCGG
>JAAZAI010000645.1 GCA_012514445.1 Lentisphaerota bacterium | reverse complement strand
GCCGTCGACGGCAAGCTCTACGTCGGCGGCGAATTCGACTCCATCGGAGGCGTCCCCGCCAACAACATCGCCGCATGGGACGGCGCTTCGTGGACCAATCCCGGCGCCGGCGTCTCCGCCGAGGAATTCCCCTGCGTCTTCGCGCTGGCCCACGACGGCACGAACCTGTACGCCGGCGGATGGTTCACCACCGCAGGGGAAACGAACGCCAATTACATCGCCCGATGGGACGGCGAGACCTGGCACCCCCTCGGCAATGGCATGGACGGCGAAGTCTACGCGCTCTACACCGCCGGCACCCACTTGTACGCCGGCGGATACTTCTTCACCGCCGGCGACACGAACGCCGCGTTCATCGCCCAATGGAACGGCGCGGCCTGGGCGCCGGCCGGAGGTGATTTCGACGGATCGGTCTACGCGCTTCGCACCCACGGCGACAAGCTCTACGCCGGAGGATGGTTCACCGACGCCGCAGGCGTCGTCGCGACCAACATCGCCGTCTGGAACACAACGGCCGCCGCCTGGACGAACTTGAGCAGCGGCATCGACACCGCCGCAGGCGATGGCTCCGTCTACGCCCTGGCCCTCGCAGACGGCCAGCTCCACGCGGGCGGGCTCTTCGACCGGGCCGGCAACGTCTCGGCGTCCCACGTCGCCGCCTGGGACGGCGGGGCGTGGACGAACCTGGGCGCCGGCATCGAAGCCGACGGCTGGGTCAACGCCCTCGCGAGCGACGGAGACTATCTCTTCGTCGGCGGGAGCTTTGCCGACGCGGGCGGCACCTCTGCAAGCAACATCGCGATGTGGGGCCCCGAAATCCTCGAAGACTACGGCGTGGCGCCGCGCGAGGGCTCATGGGTCGGCGGCTTCGAGGTGGTCATCACCGGATCGGATCTCGGCAGCGGATCCGACGTGACGAACGTGACGCTCTGCGGAATCTCCGCATCCATCCTGAGCCAGTCCTCCACCCAGATCGTCGTCCTTGCCGGCGCGGCCCCGGGAACGCTTCTCGGCGATGTACGCGTGTATTCGACGAGCCAGGGAGAAACGTTCAAGACAAACGCCTTCGCCTACAAGATCCCGGGCTTCGAGCTTCGCAACGCCTCCGGCTCCCTGAAGGCCAGCGGCGCCTCCGCCAGCACGGTCAACGGCACCGCCTTCGGCAACTGCTACCTCGGCCAGTCTATGACGAACCGCTTCACCGTCAAGAACACGGGGGCCATCGACTTGACGCTCGGCGATGTCGTCATGACCGGGACGGGCACCGACAACTTCGCCGTCGTCGACCTCGCCGCCACGATTCCGCCGGGCGAAACAGATGAATTCACGGTGGTCTTCAGTCCGCTGACGCGCGGACGTTTCTTGCTCGAGGCCCGTCTCGCCAATGACAGTCCGACGGATCCGTTCGTCATCAAACTTTCGGGCCGCGGCATCGCCTACGCCCCCGAAATAGACCCGCCTGCGAGTCAGTCCGTCGACGAGGGCGACACAGTGACGCTCGAGCCCAATGTCGTCGGGAGCACGCCCTTCCACTTCCAATGGCTCAAGAACGGCACGGCCATCCCCGGCGCAATCGGCAACGCGCTCGTCCTCGCCAACGTCTCGCCCTCGGGCTCCGGCCTCTACCAGCTCGTGGCCACCAACGCCGCCGGCATGGCCCTGAGCCGCCCCGCCCGCGTCGCCGTCGCTCCGACCACAAGCCTCGTCTGGGGCGGCAACGCCCTCGGCCAGCTCGGCATCGGCACCTCCGGCGACAACGCCACGAACGCTCTCGACACGGGCATCGCCGCGGTGTTCGCGGCGGCCGGCGCCGCGCACTCGATCTTCCTGGGTGCCGACGGCACGCGCCGCGCAGCCGGCGGCAACGCCTTCGGCCAGCTCGGCGACGGCACCACGACGCCACGCCTCACGTCCGTCTTGCTCGCCACCCCGGACAATCTCGTCGGCGTCGCCGCGGGCCAGGGCCACACGCTGCTGCTCGACGACGACGGCTATCTCTACACCACAGGCGACAACGCCAGCGGCCAGCTCGGCACCGGCGGCACAACGCCGCGCACATCGCCCGCAGGCGTGTACAATGGCTATGACGTCGTGGCCGTCGCCGCCGGCGACGCGCATTCTCTCTTCATCAAGGACACCGGCGCGCTCTACGCCATGGGGCTGAACGCGGACGGCCAGCTTGGCGACGGCACCACGTCGACGAGCCTCTATGCAACGCTCGTCGCGCAACGCGCCGTCGCCATCGCCGCCGGCGGCGCCCATTCGCTCTTCGTCAAGGACGACGGTTCGCTCTGGGCGATGGGCGACAACGCCCACGGCCAGCTCGGCGACGGCACGCTTCAAGACCGCAAGAACGAAGTCGTCATCGCCCAAAACGTCGCGGGAGTCGCGACCGGACATGGCCACTCCCTCTTCGTCAAGCGCGACGGCACGCTCTGGGGCATGGGGCTCAACGACGACGGCCAGCTCGGCCTCGGCGACACCGCCTCGCGCAACACGCCCGCGCTCATCGCCAGCAACGTCGTCCACGCCGCCGCCGGGAAATTCCACTCGTTGTTCCAGACCGCCGACGGCTCGGTCTGGGCGATGGGCCGCAACATCTCGGGCGAGTTGGGCGGAGACTGGCAATCGCCGCAGCTCCAGCCCGTGCGAATCCCCTGCCTCTCCTTGGCCGCAGCAGTCACCGGAGCGTCCGCCTCGCACACGCTCGCCGTCGGAACGCGCCTTCCGCCGGAAATCGTCGTCGATCCGGACAGCCAGTCCATCGTCTACGGAGAGGGCGCCGAATTCGCCGTCGCGGCCGTCGGTTTCGCGCCGCTCTTCCACCAATGGCGCCTCGACGGCGTTCCGCTCGTGGGCGAGACCGCCACGAACCTCGTCATCGCGAGCGCGACCTTCGCGGACGCCGGCGTGTACGACGTCGTCGTCAGCAACGTCCTCGGCGCAGTCGTCAGCGCCGCCGCCACGCTTGAAGTCAGGCAGATCATCCCGACGGTCTCCG
>JAAZAI010000644.1 GCA_012514445.1 Lentisphaerota bacterium | reverse complement strand
CTTGAGGAAATCAAAAAGGAGAGTTCCAAAGGCGCGGGTGGCGGAAACGACGGCATGCAGGAGCAACGTGAAGCGGCTTCCGAAATCTGGACGCCGGAGATGAAGGCGAAGTATGGCGCCAAACTCTACGAACGTCCAGAATCCCGCGAAAAGGGGCTCGCAATTCTGAAGGAGGCCGCGCAGGAAGGCAGTCCGTTCGCGCTGGCGCGGCTGTCCGCGCTGTTCTATCTCGGCGAGGGAGGCGTCCGGCAGGACTACGGCATGGCGCTCAAACTGATGAAGGCCGCCGTGGCCAAGGGGTTCCCCGAAGACCAGCTTCCCATCGAAGAAGCCGAAGCCGCCTGCAAACGCGCCCAGGCAACCGCAAAAGAGCCGCCACCCGGCATTCGGCCTGGCGACGGCTATCCGGGGCGGCTCGACGCATACGACGTCGCGCCGGAACTCAAACGGAATCTGGATCGGTTCAACCTGACGGCGGGTTGGTTCCACCGGGAGCCGCTCGCCGAGGGCATGCCGAATCCCCGGCAAGCCAGACCCGTCGCGCTGCAAAAACGCCCCGCGGCGTTTCTGGAAGGCGCGGTCTGCACCGCCGCCAAGCCGGGACGCGACGACGGCACGGGGCCCGAACGCGCCGCCGACGGACTTGAAGCGACCTGCTATGTCTCCGCCGAACCCGTCAAACGCGGCGACTGGTGGCAGATCGAATTTGCCACGCCCGTATCCGGGCGCATCGTCGTCAAGTCCGGGAACCGCGACGGCAGCGGGCGCGTCACATCAGCCCGCGTCGAAACGTCGTCCGACGGCAAATCGTGGGCGCAGGCCGGGCGGTTCTCCCGCGCCGACGGCGAATGCCGCTTCGAACCGCGCACCCCGGTCAAACATCTGCGCGTCGTGTCCGAGTCGCAGGCGGGTGAAACCCTCGTCCTGAGCGAAGTGGTCGTGTCGAATTGAGACTGTGGCAATCCGGGGAGTCCGCCATGCCGTTGCGCATCCGCCGCCCGTCGCCCGCCTGCGTGTTCTCCCTGCTTTTCGCGGCGACGCTTGCGGGAAACTGGGGCGGCATGCGGGAATTCGCGGAGCGCGCCGCGCAGGACGCGGCGGAATGGAAGGGTCGGGGATATCGCGGCAACGGCGAGCATGCGGACGCATTCCGGGAACTCGCGGAGAAATTCGTTCCACCGGGAGCCACAGTCTACTATTGCCCGAGTTCGCATGACGGGGGGCTCCAGCCTGCCGAGCGTTCGACCCACCTCGCGCTCTCCTGGGCGCGAAGCCCGGCTCCGATAGGATTCAGCGACAAGGACGGCGTCGGAGACGCCTCCGCCATCATCGTCAGCCGGTTTCTTCGCGTGGATTTCCCGGGATTCAGGCGCACCGCCGAAAACCACGGCGCCGTGCTGTGGCTGCGCGAGGACATTCCCACGGACGTTGCGGACGCCGGGCGGATGGCGGCGCCTCCGCCGCCGTGGCGCGAAGCGGCGGGGGCGGCGCTCATGTGCGCGCTGGTCGCGTGGTTTGTCTGGCGGATGCGGCATGAAGGCTCGACGGCCGGCACCATGGGGCGTTTCGCGTGCGCCGGCCCGCGCTCCTCCGCCTCCAATGCGCGATTCCTTGCCGCCTGCGTCGCGGTGTTTGCCGTCGTCGCGACGGCGGCGGCGCTCACGCACACGTTTCTCGCGCCCACGGGGCTTGGGGTGCATGGCGGGAAGGCCAAGCTCCTGTATCTGACGGGCGGGATTCCCGAGGGATTCTTCACCGATCCGGCGTTTTCGTCGTACCAGCCCGCGTATCCGCCCGGACTCGCCCTGCTGACGCTGGCGTCGTATTGGATTTCGGGCGGATGCGGCGAATGGCTGACGCAGCTCATCCCCGTCTTCGCGACGGCGACGGCGTTGTGGCTGACGGCGGGCGTCGGCGGCGGCTCCCGCTGGGCGGCGCTG
>JAAZAI010000643.1 GCA_012514445.1 Lentisphaerota bacterium | reverse complement strand
CGTCGTCCGAGGCGCGTCCGAATAGCGGCTTGTCGACCGAGGCGTGCCATCGTTGTAGAGGCTCTTGCAGAACCCAGGCGGACGACACGGAGGTCGTCCCTCCAGCCCTGATAACCAGCGGTTTCCACGGATCTGGAGGGTCGGGCTCTGTCCCGACCGGTTTCCGCAGGGGGTTCTGCAAGAGCCTCTGTAATATGGAATTCTGATTCAATATTACATTCTTGCCTTCATGCATTTCCCCATCTCTGGCGACCGAATACCTTTCGCCGAATACCTTTCGCCAGCAATTCGTAATTCTCTCCACCCGGCAATCATGCTACAATGGTTCCCTGACATCGAGAGGAGGAGAGCGCCATGCTCAAGGCGATCGAGACATTTCTGAAGACGCAGATCATCCAGAAGGCGACGCGCCGGCCCGGAACCGTGAAGGCGACGGCGTGGGGCAAGGAGCGCACGTTCTGCTGCTTCGACCTGTATGACGACACGTTCATCTTCGAAGAGGGCATCTGGGACGACGTGCAGAACAAGGATCCCGTGGTGCTGCTGCCCAAGACGGCGCTGCGCGCCACGGAGGAGGTGGGCCGGCGGCGCGTTCTCGGCAACATCATGATGATCAGCACGGGCAACCACGCGATCACCTCGCTGCCGCTGCTCTCCGGTGCGTTCTGGGACTTCCAGCCGCCCGCCGAGGACCTGCGCGGAGACGTCATGCGCCTGGAGATGGTGTGCGCCAACTGCGTCGGCGACACGTTCGAGCTCTCGCAGCGCGAGGTCCCCACGGCGGGCCTGGTGGACATGGACGAATGGCTCCAGGGGCTCGGCTGCCCGATGAGCAAGATCGTCGTCGTCGACCGCGTCAACGAAACGCTGGAGCACTACCGCCGCCGCGGCCAGGAGTGGCGCATCAAGCCCCTGGCCTGGACGCTCGACGAGATGGAGAACGCGCTGCGCGGCAGCCTCTGCCGCATGCACTCCTGCATCCGCTACTACCACAACGTGAAGGGCGTCCACTTCCTCTCCCTGCCCAACCTGCTCGACTGGGGCGCGAAGATCGAGACGGACTACCCGGAGTTCCTCCGCGGCCTGTCCGAGCTCGCGGCCACCACGCCCGAGGCGCCCGAGGGCAACCTGCTCCTGAAGAAGTACCACGGCCACCACGAGATCGAATTCTTCGGCGCGATGCCCGGCGTCGCCCTCCGCCAGATCGTGCCCCTCGTCCACGATCTCCACGCCTACACCCGCAAGACGAAATGCTCCGCAAAGGACGCGCGCGAGCGCTTCGACGCCATCGCGCAGACCCTGCGCAGCGCCCTGGCGCACCCCGACCTCGGCAACGAAAGCTCGGTGGCGTTCAAGGAGACGCTCTACCGCAACATCACGGGCGAAGTCTACACCGACCAGCACGACTCCATGTCCCGCGCCTTTGACGACATGCGCAAGGCGCTGCCCGGCGCGACCTACGCCAAGATGCTCGTCGGCAAGACCCTGTTCACGCCCCGGGGCGCCCAGTCCAGCGCGGTCTACAACCCCAACCGCGGACGCTCCCTCCACGAGGGCGTCGACGCGCGCACCGTCGCCATCCTCGACGCCGTCGAACTCGACGTGAGCCCCGGCGACCGCATCGAATACGCCAACGTCTACGAGATCCGCTCCGCCTCCAACGACCGCGCACTCGCCGGCGACGGCAAGACGCGCGAAGTCGTCTACAAGACCGAGTGGAACCCCCTGCCGATCCGCGTCATCGAGAAGCGCCTCGCGCTCAAGAGCACCGGCTACGGCGCCTACACGATCGCGCGCACCCACGCCTTCCGCGCCCTCGGCATCGCCTTCGGCCAGCACCGCATGCTCGCCCGCCAGGACGGCAGCGCCGGCGCCGTCCACTACTTCACGCGCATGCGCTACCCCGGCGAGCCGTTCAACGCGCTTCCGCCCTCCAGCTTCTGCGACCGCGACCCCATGACCGGCAAGTACAACGCCTCGCGCGAGTCGAAGGACGTCGTGCGCGCCCTGGCCATGCTGATCGGGTCGGCCGCCGCCGAGAACATGATCCTCAAGAAGTGGAAGGACGGCTCCATCCGCTTCGCCGAGGGCAAGGAGATCGTCGAGTTCGGATACGACATCCACCACGCCAAGCAGATGCCGCTGCGCATCTGGCTCTGCTCCGTGCGCGGCACGATGGGCTGGCCCGACCGCGCGAGGACCGAGAGCAACCTCGACGCGATCCTCGCCTTCTACATCCCGCAGTACGCGCGGGCCGCCGCCGAATACGCCCGCCGACACCCCGTCCTCCCCCGACAGCAGATCGCCGAGGCCTTTCTCGATGGCTTCTCCGGGCGCACCCGCGAGGTCTGCTGGAACTACACGTCCAGCCGCGAACTGTTCGACGCCTACGAGCCGAAGATCTACAAGGACTTCCAGTTCCAGGACAAGTGGCGCTTCGCTCTCTGGGCGCTCGAGCGCCAGAAGGAGCTGCTGCCGCGCATCGGCGAGCTCTTCCGCGAAAAGTTCACCGAATCCGCCGGCGCCGAGGAGCCCAAACCATGAACGCCACACCCGCCGCCAAGGCCCCCGCCCCCCTCCCCTCGCTGGCCGTCTTCGTCGTCGCCGCCTACGCCGGGCTCCAGATGCTCTCCGACGTCGCCAGCCTCAAAATCGGCGTCGTCATGGGTTTCGCCGTGGACATGGGCACGTTCATCTACCCGTTCACGTTCACCCTGCGCGACATGGCGCACAAGCTCGTGGGCAAGCGCGGCGTGCGCACCCTCGTCGTCACCGCCGCCGCGGTCAACCTCTTCATGGCCCTCTACCTGGGCCTTTGCGCGCGCGCCACGCCCGACGCCGCCTGGGGCGTCGAGGCCGACGCCCACTTCAAGGCCGTGCTCGGACCGGTCTGGCGCATCGTCATCGCCTCCATCGTCGCCGAGGTCGTCAGCGAACTCGCCGACACCGAGGTCTACCACTGGTTCCGCTCCAAGACGCCGCGCTTCCAATGGGCGCGGGTGCTGCTCAGCAACGCCGTCTCCATCCCGCTCGACAACCTCGTCTTCTCCCTCGGCGCCTTCGCCGGCGTGCTGCCCCTCGGCGTCGTCTGGCAGATCTTCCTCGTGAACCTCGCCGTCAAGGCCGCCGTCGGCATCGCCGGCGCGCCGCTCATCTACTTCATCCCCGACCGCCTCGACCGCTTCGAGGACCTCGACAAGCCGGAGCCGCCCCATGCCCTCTAGCCCTTCCGCCCCCGCCGACGTCACGGTCCACCGCGCGCGCATGGCCGTGCGCCCCGCCGACCTCGACGCGCTGCTCGAGGCGATGGCTCTGCTCGAACCGCCCCCCGGCTCGTGGGAGGACGTCGACACCGGCGAAGCCTGGATCGAGGCGTTCAGCGTCTCCGAACCCGAGGCCCATGCGCTCGCGATGCGCATGTCTGAAATCGCGGAGGCCGTCGACGGCCTTCCCCACGGCACCGTTGTCGAGGCGCTCGCGCCGCAGGACTGGACCGAGAGCTGGAAGCGCTACTTCCACGTGCTGCATGTGACCGACCGCGTCGTCGTCCGACCCGTTTGGGAGGACTACGCACCCGCGCCGGGCGAACTCGTCGTCGCGATCGAACCGGGCATGAGCTTCGGCACGGGACTTCACGCGACGACGCAGTCCTGCATCCGCTTCCTCCAACGCCTGGCCGAAGCCGGCGGGCTCGACCGCGCCGTCGTCGACATGGGCTGCGGCTCGGGCATCCTCGCCATCGCGGCGCGCAAGCTGGGCTTCGCGACGGTCAACGGCTACGACTTCGATCCGCTCTGCATCAAGGTCTCGCGGGAGAACGCCGCGCTCAACGGCCTCGACATCCCCTTCGCCGTGGGCGACGCCCTCGATCCCGTGCTGCCCGCCGGGGACATCGTCGTGGCGAACATCCTCGCGCCCGTGCTGCTCGAGGCCGCCCCGGCGCTCGCCCGCGCCGTCTCCGCGCGCGACGGCCACGCCCTCGTGCTCGCCGGCATTCTCGACAACCAGTACGCCGCCGTCAAGGCCGCCTACGAGGATCAGGGCCTGCGCGAACGCGACTCCCTGCTCGTCGGCGAATGGCGCTCCGGCCTCTTCACGCACTAGCCGGATTTCCGCGGTTCGCAGAAAGTCGCTTCGCAGGGCGGATAGCCGTGGCCACCGCCAATGACGATTCGGCGCCCGGCCGGCAACTCCAAGGCGGCGAACCTCATGGCCTCGTCGTCGGCTGATCGTCGATCAGCACGAGCCGGCCCATGCGGGACGGCGTGTTGTGCGGATTGCCGTGGATCACAGGCGACCAGTTCTGCTGAATCAGCCTCCGCGAAGCCTTCCCTTCGACGGGGACGTGGTCGTAGCGCATGAACTGAGCGCGGATCTCCCCCGGCTCGAAGACGGACGTGCCGCGGCGTTTCATCACCGGTCCCGCTGGAATCGCCAGCTCGGCGCTCCAGCCGCGCGCCGTCCGCTTCGCGGCGGCTTGCAAACCCTCCATCTCCCACTCCCGGAACCCCCAGCGGTCGCGCCGCGACACGTCGGGGGCGATCCGCCCGTCCGGCGCGAGCTTCATCTCCGCGGTCAACAGATACATCATGTCAAGCGTGGTGCCGTCCGGCGCCACCTGGATCTCGACGAACTGGCGCCCGTCGCCGAAGCCGTCGAGGAACACCTCCACGACGTCCTCCAGATAGACGTTGTCGTCGTGCTTCAGCGTCCCGGTGCTGAAGACCTCGTCGTCTTCGCAGTCGAACGCCACGTAGAGGGCGTTCGTGTCCCAGAGCGCGCGGACGACCGTCGACCGCAACTCGCGATCCGCCGGCCCCGCTTTGGCGGCGGGGAGCAGGCCGTCGATCCGGGCGGCTCCCGCCCACACCGCGTCCGCCACGTCGCCGTCGATCGTCGGCGCTTGCGCGGCGCGCGGAACATCGAGGCGCGGAAGTCCGCCCTCCCCTCCCCGTTCGGGCTGACCTGCCGCGGCCATCGCGGCCCCGGAAGCGGCCAAGAGCAGGCCCAGGAGTCCTCGCATCACGATGCCTTTCATGCCCGCACTCCTCT
>JAAZAI010000085.1 GCA_012514445.1 Lentisphaerota bacterium | reverse complement strand
CCTTCCGTGAGCTGCTGGCCCTTGCGGACCTTGTCGCCCTTGTAGACGACGATGTGCTTGCCCATCGGGATGTGGTGGCGTTCGACGCAGCGGTACTTGGGGTCGGGGTTGCGGTCGTCGATGATGAGCAGGCGCTTGCCGTGCTCGTTCTCGCCGAACTCGACGTAGCCCTCGATCTTGGCGATGTCGGCGGCGTCTTTCGGGTGGCGCGCCTCGAAGAGCTCGGTGATGCGCGGCAGACCGCCCGTGATGTCGCGGGTCATGGTCTCCTTGCGCGGCGTCTTGGCGAGCTGTTCGCCGGCGGCGACCGCCTGGCCGTCCTTGACCATGACGATGGCGCCCGTGGGCATCGAGTAGTAGGCGAGGGCGTTGCCGTCGCCGCCGCGCAGGATGATCTGCGGGTGGAGGTTCTCCTGGGTCTCGATGATGGTGACCTGTTCGCGTCCGGTCTCCTGGTTCGTCTCGGTGTCGAAGGTGACGCCGCCGACGAAGTCGTGGAATTCGACGCGGCCCGCGGACTCGGAGAGCACGGGGGTGGCGTAGGCGTCCCACGCGCTGAGCCGGAAGCCGACGGGGACGGAATCGCCGTCCTTGCGGTAGATGATCGAGCCGATGGGCGGGTTGAACTTCTCGAGGACTTCGCCGCGTTCGTCGCAGACGGAGATGGTGGTGTTCTTGTTGAGCACGACCATGTCGCCGGCGGGGTTGGCGACGGCGCGGAGGTCCTCGCTGAAGCGCACGACGCCGGCCTTCCCGGTGACGAAGTCGGTGGAGGTGAGCGCGGTGGACGCGGTGCCGCCGATGTGGAACGTGCGCATCGTGAGCTGGGTGCCGGGCTCGCCGATGGACTGGGCGGCGACGATGCCGACGGCGGAGCCGATCTCGACGGGACGTCCGGTGGCGAGGTCTCGGCCGTAGCACTTGGCGCACATGCCGTGGGCGCTGGTGCAGGTGAGGCCGCTGCGGATCCACACGGTCTGCAGGTCGAGGCGCTCGATGCGGTCGCAGGTCTCCTCGTCGATCTCCTGGTTGGCGGCGACGACGATCTCGCCGGTGGCGGGATCGACGATGTCGTTGAGGGAGGTGCGGCCGAGGACGCGCTGGCGCAGGGGGACGACGACCTTGTCGCCCTCGAGGATGGGCTCGACGGAGATGCCGTTGGCGGTGTAGCAGTCCTCCTCGGAGATGATCACGTCCTGCGCCACGTCGACGAGCTTGCGGGTCAGGTAGCCGGCGTCCGCCGTCTTGAGGGCGGTGTCGGCGAGACCCTTGCGGGCGCCGTGGGTGGAGATGAAGTACTCGAGGATGGTGAGGCCTTCGCGGAAGTTGGACTTGATGGGCGTCTCGATGATTTCGCCCGAGGGATTGGCCATGCATCCGCGCATGCCGGCGAGCTGGCGGATCTGCTGCTTGGAGCCGCGGGCCTTGGAGTCCACCATCATGAAGACGGGGTTGATCTCCGGGTCGCGCGATGCCTTCCCCGTTTCGCGCCCGGCCTTCGCGTTCCAGTGGTTCTCCTCGATCGCGGTGTACATGATCGAGGCGACCTTCTCGGTCGTCTGGCCCCAGAGGTCGACCACCTTGTTGTGGCGTTCGCCGTCGGTGATGACGCCGTTGCGGAACTGCTTGCGGATGGCCTCGACGGCGTCCTGGGCCTTGGCGATGATCTCGCTCTTCTCGGGAGGGACGATCATGTCGACGAGGCCGATGGAGACGCCGGCGCGCGTGGCCTGGGCGAAGCCGAGGGCCTTGAGCTCGTCGAGGAGGCGCACGGTGACGTCGTGGCCGGAGAGGAAGTGGCACCACCAGATGAGGTCGCCGAGGAAGGACTTGTCGACGGCGCGGTTGACGAACCCGATGGTGTCGGGCCAGACTTCGTTGAAGAAGACGCGGCCGACGGTCGTCTCGATCACGCGGTTCTCGGCGTCGCCGAACTTGGTCTTGCGGCCGAAGTCGGGGTTGCGGAAGCCGATGCGCGTATGGGTCTTGACGGCGCCGTCGTCGAACGCGAGGCGGACCTCGTCCGCGGCGCTGAAGAGCGGCAGGCGCTGCTTCGGGCCCATGTCGAAGCCGTTCTTGCGGCGCATCCGGTCGACGTGCGACTCGGAGGTGAGGTAGTAGATGCCCAGCGCGACGTCCTGCGTCGGGGTCATGATCGACTTGCCGGAGGCCGGCGAGAAGATCGAGTTGCTCGAGAGCATGAGCAGGCGGGATTCGAGCTGCGCCTCGACGGAGAGGGGCACGTGGACGGCCATCTGGTCGCCGTCGAAGTCCGCGTTGAACGCGGTGCACACCATCGGGTGGAGGCGGATGGCCTCGCCCTCGATGAGCACGGGCTCGAACGACTGGATCGAGAGGCGGTGGAGCGTGGGGGCGCGGTTGAGCATGACCGTCTTGCCCTGGGTGACCTCGTCGAGGACGTCCCAGACCATGGGGTCGTGCCGCTCGATGAGCTTCTTCGCGCTGCGCACGGTGTGCGCGGCGCCGCGCTCCTTGAGGCGGCGGATGATGAACGGCTCGAAGAGCACGAGCGCCATCTTCTTGGGCAGGCCGCACTGCCAGAGCTTCAGGTCCGGCCCGCAGATGATGACGGAGCGGCCGGAGTAGTCGACGCGCTTGCCGAGGAGGTTCTGGCGGAAGCGGCCCGTCTTGCCCTTGAGCATGTCGCTGAGGGACTTGAGGGCGCGCCCGCCGGCGCCGGTGACGGGGCGGCCGTGGCGGCCGTTGTCGAAGACCGCGTCGACGGCCTCCTGGAGCATGCGCTTCTCGTTGCGGATG
>JAAZAI010000084.1 GCA_012514445.1 Lentisphaerota bacterium | reverse complement strand
GGCCCCTATTTTGATGCGTCTGCCCTGGCCTGACACCAAATTGCCCAAGAATTTCGCACGTCCTGCGCCCTCCCCCTTCGCCATCCTCTTCATACGCTCACAGTTCCGGAACTGTGAGCGTCAGGGCGTAGGTCGAAAGGGTGGTCATTTACGGTAGCCTTGAGTCAATCGGCGCGCAGAAAAAATCGAAAAAATCGGGTCTGACCCCAAATTTCTCCCGTAATCGTCAACCGAACAAATGAAGATACGAGGTGACGCAGCCCCCCGTGAACGGCTACAATCGAATTAGGCACTTTTCACGCCAAGGCCCTGTGGAAGTGGATGTGCGATGGTCTGATCATCAACTACACCCACCACATCCCGGCCCCCATGGTCGAAGTGATCGAGAGACACCGTCTCCCCTGCATCTGGCTGAACTGCGGCCGCAAGACCGACTGCGTCCGGCCGGACGACGTCAAGGCGGGACGCCTGGCGACGCAACCGCTGCTCGACCGGGGGTGCAAGCGCATCGTCTTCCTGGAAGTCGGTGCCAACGACCACGACAGCGTCGCCGCGCGCCACCAGGGATGCAAGTCCGCAATCGCCGCCGCCGGACGCAACCCGGAAATCATCACCCTGCCCCTGCCCGGCAACGTCCGCGCCGGGATGGAGCCCGGAGCCAGAGCCGCCATCCTGCGGGATTGGCTGAACCGCGGCAACCGGCCCGACGGCGTCGTCACCTACTCGGCCTGGACCGCCGAACCGATGCTCTATGCCGCAGCCCAGCTCGGCATCGAGGTCCCGGGCGATCTGGCCGTCACCACGATCGGAGACGAACCGGCACTGCATCTGGGACGCACCGTCACCACCGTCGTGCTCGACATCGAAAAGCTGGCGTCCGCGGCGGTTGAAATGCTGTTCTGCAAGATCGATGCCCCATCCAAAATCCTGCCGGCCCGAAAAATCGCACCCCGCCTCGTGCCGGGCGATACGGCCTAACCCCTCCGCCTCCGAAGTCCACAACCCTCAACCAAAGGTGACAAACGGATGTTGAGGTCGCATCCGTGGAGAAATACCTCTACTCCTGGTACACGCAATTCCCCGCCACGCTGATCACCCTTCGCTAATCCAACTCGACTGCAAACAGCCCAACTCAGCGGAGATCCGGTTTCGGCCCGCTCCCCCCGACTCTGGCTCCGGGCGCATCGGTCACGCTTGAGCTCCTCCCGCTTCCAGCCGAAGCCGTCTTCGTGCGTGTTCGCGGCGCCTATGCGAATTCCGGCGCAGCGCTCCACGCCGAGATCGGCGGCACCACCGTCTTCCATGAGACGTTCATCATGCCCGACGCCTCGGGTGCCAGCAACCTCTCCGTCGGCATGTACGACGGCGCGGCGGCACCGTTTCTGCGCATCGCCTTCGTCCCGCCGGGAAAAGGCGCACAGAGTGGCGAAAATTCGGGCCTGGCCCCTATTTTGATGCGTCTGCCCTGGCCTGACACCAAATTGCCCAAGAATTTCGCACGTCCTGCGCCCTTCCCCTTCGCCATCCTCTTCATCCGCTCACAGTTCCGGAACTGTGAGCGTCAGGGCGTTGGGCGAAAGGGTGGTCGCTTTGTCGATACTCGCGCATAATCGAACCTTCACCCCTTCATACGCGAACCCCGTGGCAGGGCCGTGGTGGGGCGGGCATGGCGGACCGGGTGTCAGGGCCGGGCGCTGGGAGGCGTGGGGGGCTCGAAAATCGGGGGAATGACGGTCAATTCCGTCATCAGCCTCCCACGGTCACGGCATTTTCGGAAGTAGGACACCGCCGAACGTAAAATGGCGCCATTGTCGAAGCCGAGACGGACGACGCCCGCCGAAACGGACGGAGAGGGATAGTTCGCGTGGGAGACGATCGCCACGTCACGGGCCGGCATCAGCCCGACCTGAGCAAGGCCGTCGCAGACATGCGGCGCCAGGTTGTCGTCCATCACCAGAAGTCCGTCTGGCCGATGACTTCCGCGTTGAGAGAAAAGGAGCTCGGTCAGGTTCGCGCACTCGGAGGGCGCATTCAAGTTTCCAGTCTGGATCCACTCGCGGAAAAACCGGGCCTGGCCCCTAATTTCAGACTTCGCAAAGCACCCGCAGCAATCGCAGGGTTGAAATATTTCATCGGATAGTGTATCGTTTCATGTGTCGAGAGAGAAAAATCGTCTTTCTCGGCGCCGACAACCATGGTAATCCACAATAATAAACCGACAAGAATCACGAGAGGCGAAAGGAATTCAATGAAAAAATACCTGGCGATTCTGTTCGCGGCGTTTTCCGCCGCAGGTCTGCTGGCTCAGACGATGGAGGGTCTGCTCGTCTCCCGCGACATCGGCGACCCCGAGGCGAATGCGTGGAAGGAGTACGACTGGATCACCGCCTCCGGCCGCTGGGAGGCGCTCGCCGAGCGCGCGCCGGGCGCCCCCGCCACAGGCAAGTCCTTGCGGATCACGGCGAAGTTTCCCGCGCGCACCTTTGCCTATTGGGGACTGCAACTCGCGGAGGCCCAGCGCAAGATCCCCGGCGTGGCGAAGCGCTTCACCGGGCATGGAAGGAAGAGTTCCGACAAGGTCGGCGTGGAGCTGATCCTCAAGGGCGCGGACGGCAAGGAGCGCAAGCTTGGCGTCGACTGGGGCGACAAAGTCTGGAAGCGC
>JAAZAI010000642.1 GCA_012514445.1 Lentisphaerota bacterium | reverse complement strand
TTTTTCCATCGAACTTCGGCTTCTTGAGGCTCCTTCGAACACGAAAATGCGCGTATAGACGCTGTTGGGGTAGACCTTATTTGGTGATTTGACAGTAATTTTTGTTATAGGGGAAATCTGCGGAAATCCCCATTTCAGCATGCCCGGCGGGGTAGCGAGGTGCCGGGACAGGTGGCTTAATTCTGGTCATAATCAGGTTATAAATACAGGGTGGTTAGCCGGCCTTTTGCCGGTGGCCCCGCAAGGAATACACCATGAAACCAATTCGCACACGATACCCGTGGCCCGCCAGCGCCATCGGGGCGGCAGACATGCGGATGCTCTACGAGATCCGCCAGGCGTCGCGTCCACGCGTGACCATCGCCGGGCTGGTCGTCCGCGCGATCCGCGAGACGTACGCCGAACGCGATCCGCCGGTTCCCGCAAACGTCGTCACGGACGTCACGGACGTCACGCACGTCACCGCGTCGCCGCAGAGGGAGGCCGCATGAGCCGCCGCATCATCGACGAGATCCGCCGTCTCGACATCCCGGCGAAGTGCAAGGCGGAGCTGGCAATGCTCTGCGCCAAGGCCAAGAAGCTCGGCATGCGCATCCTGCGCTTCATCCGCTCGCATCGGGAGTTCGCCGAGGCGATGCTGCTGGGCGCCATCGTCGCCTTCCTGCTCAACAAGTTCCCGCTCCTCGGCGGCTTCCTGGCGCTCTGCGCCCTGGTGACCGCCGCCGCCATCGGCCTCTTGCGCGAGCTGCGCGAAGACTTCGAACGGTTCTTCGACAGCGACGCCCTAGCCGTCTGAACCGGTTCGAGTCGCTAGTCGCTAGTCGCTAGTGGCTAGTGCCTCTGGCCGTGCACGTACACGCTACCCACGGAATCGACAAAGCCCTTCGACAGGCTCAGAACAAGCTCGCGACAAAGCTCTCACGACAAAGTACCTGAACCCTCGACCTGAACCCTGAATCCTCACTCACAACCCGAAAGGAAACCCCATGAAAATCACCGTCACCCGTGCCGAGCTGCGCACGATGAGCGCGGGCTTCGCCAAGATCGTCCCCGGCAAGTCCAGCATCCCCGCCCTCGGCTGCGTCCGCCTCGACGTCCGCCCCGACGGCCTCGTCGCCCACGCCACCGACCTCGACCAGCGGGCGAGCTACCGCTTCGAGCGCCCGGGTCTGGAAGGACGCGGCTCGATCCTGCTTCCCTTCCACCTGCTCAAGGACTACGCCAAGGGCGCCCCCGACGACCTGATCGTCCTGGCCACCGACGACGGCCGCACCGTCTACGCGACATACCCCGTGGCCGGCCACTCGGTGACGACGACGCTGCTCTGCGCCTCCCCCGACGACTGGCCCGCCGACGAGGGCGAGATCCCGACCGCCGAGGCCGAGGGTTTTCTTGCCGCGTTCCGCCGCGTCTCGCGCTTCACGAGCCTCGACGCCTCCCGCCCGGTGCTCTGCGGGGTCCACATCGATTCCAGCGGCAGCGGCGACCGCAACGCCACGCTCGTCGCCACCGACGGCCGGCGCTTGACCTGCTGCAACTCCCTCAAGCTCGACCTCGGCACCACGGGTGGCAAGGACGACAAGGAGGAAGACGCGGGCGTCGTCGTGCCCGCGACGAAGTTCCTGGCGTGGCAGGGTCTGCCCGGCGAGGCGTCCTTCGGGGTCTCGCGCGGCAAGACCGCGACGCGGGTCTGCATCCGGGCCGGATCGTGGACGTACGTCGTCAAGACCATCTCCGGGCGCTACCCGAACTGGCGCAACGTGGTGCCGGGCGAAGCGGGCATGACGCACCGCATCGCCTTCACGGACGCCGAGGCATCGTCGCTGCGGCAGATCCTGCCCACGCTCCCCGGCCAGGACGCCATCGCCCTGGACGGGGCGGACGGCCGTCTCGCGCTGCGCGTGGTCGACGACGCCGGGAAGCCGCTGGCGATCCCGCTGGCCTCCGCCGTCTACGAGGGCGGCGGCTGCCGCCTGCTGCTCGACCGCCGCCACCTGCTCGACGCGCTCGACGCCGGCTTCAGGAACTTCCTGTTCGCCGACACGGTCTCGCCGGTCGTCTCCCGCGACGGCATCGGGGGCATGCACGTGCTCATGCCGATGCGCGACACGGGGAAGCCGCCCGTGGCGGAGTCCGAACCGTCCCACGCGTCCCACGCGTCCGCCGCACCGGCGCCAACGACCACCACGACCACCACGCCCACCAAGCAAACCGAAAAACCCCAGGAGAAAAACGAGATGAAACCCGAATCCCCGAACGTCCAGACCCCCGCGCCCGCGTCCACGCCCCAGCCCTCGCCTTCGGCGGCGGCGCTGGATGCGTTGCAGGCGTCGTTCGAAGCGGCCAAGACGAAGCTGCGCGAGGCCCAGTCCGCGCTCGTCGAGGTCGGCGCCTCCCTCCGCGATGCCATCCGCGAGGAGCGCCAGCGCCGCACCGAGGCCGAAAGCGTCAGGAGCACGCTCCGCAAGCTCCAGTCGATCAGGGTGTAGGCCGCGTCGCCCGACGCCGCCCAGCCCCTGCAGGCCGTCGCTCCACGAGGGGCGGCGGCCTCCCTCTTTTGTAGTGGCTAGTCGCTAGCCGCTAGGACTCACCGCGAACCCCTTGTGGCAGGGTCACGGCCGGGTGAGGCATAAATGGCATCCGGGGATTCGGCTGGATGCCGGGATCGAACGTCGAGGATCACCCTCAATCTGACCGTGCGCGGTCAGATTGTAGTGGTGCATCCTCTTGTTCTGCTTCTTGCCTCTTCTCTCGGTTGGCGAATAGGTACACCCCGGAGTCCTCCGCAATTACCTCGTAAACGTTGGTCTGACGGATGATCTCGTCGATGGCAGGCCCCAATTCAGTCCTTTGAAGAGGCCACGGATTACCCTCTTTATCAACCAGCACAAAGTCGCAGTCTCGATAGTGGACCCCGTGATTCGCTTCAGTGGGAAAAAGATATGGGCGAGCATGCCGTGATAGATGCGGGACGAACCCGGTCTCACAACTGACCGTACTGTCAGGCTCAACCAGTTGCATCACCCGGTAGCGTGACCAGACGTGGGATGTGAAGGAGTGAAACTCGTAGTCGGCGCCAAAGGTGGCGGCAGCCAAGAGGATCAGTATGGCAAGACCAACGGGACGCCAGCGTTCCGGATGACGTTTCAACAGGTTTGCACGACATGTCAAGTGCTCAAGACGCTTTAGCCCAACGATGAAGGCCCAGAAGACAAAAGGAACGATAGGGGCGGCGTAGTGAACTTGAAGAGAGGATTGCATGTCAAACGTCGTCGTCGTATTCAGAATCAGACCGGGCAGCGTGACAAGAAGAACCTCAAATCCAAACAGCGGAACGAAAAGGAGAAGCGCAAGCATATCCATCGGGGCTTCGGAGAAGACACGGGATGCTACGTACAGAGGACGATTCAGAAGTGCGACTGCCACCTCCAAATAT
>JAAZAI010000641.1 GCA_012514445.1 Lentisphaerota bacterium | reverse complement strand
CGCATCAGGAACACGCGGCCGACCTCGTCGTTGACGTGCGCGACGCCCGCGATCTTGAGGGGGCCGATCACGCTTCCCGGCGAGGGCATGGGGGCGCGGTGCGACCCGTGCACGCCCGGATAGGGGTTGGGATATTCCCAGCGAATGCTTCCGTTCCGCGTGTCAATGCCCGCAATGCGGGTGGCATTCGCATAGCCCTTGAAGCTCAGGCAGAGCAGCAGATTCTCCTCGTTGACCGGCACCAGATCGCCGCGTTCGTCGACGTCCAGACGTTCCAGGCTGTCGCGGGTGTAGACAGGCGCGCCTTCGTCGGTGAAGGATATCGGACGATACCGGGCGATGCCGTTGACGTAGAACGTGAAGTCCGGCGCGATGCGCTCGCCCCAGCCGCTGCCCATCGGAATGGGGATCGTGCGCGATCCGGGCTTGGCCCGCGGCTTTTCCGGCTGGACGATGTCGCACTCGGCGCGCTGGACTCTGCCGTCGCGGTTCGCATCGTTCCAGAAGACGGCGTCGAAGGGGCTGAACGCCGCGAAATCGCCCGAAGGCGCATCGACCGCATTGCCTTTCCCGTCGATTGTACCGCTGATCTGTCCGACCGTCGTGACAGCCGAAACGGGGCGCCAGCCCTCCGGCGTTTCCATGAAGATCTTGTAGCCCAGATAGTCCCGATAGGGCGGAACGAACATGTATTCGCGGGTCTTTCCCTTCACGTTCGCGGTGAAGCGCTGCGGATGCGCGTGCTCGCCCGGACTTATCGCGAAACGCTCCCCCTCGACGGCGGGATCCGGAACCCACAGCACGCGGGAGACCTTCCAACTGCGACTGGCCTTGTCGAGCTTCAGTTCGATCGGCCCGACATAGGCGAGCGCGGGATCGCTGTCGTGCAGGAAGCACCCCGTGCCCGCATAGCCGGTGTTGCCGATGTAGTCGCGCACCAGCGAGCCGTCATCCGGATTCCAGATCGACACGCGCCGCGGATAATTGCCGCTCTCCACGACCCACACCTTCCCCGCCGCATCGACCGCCGCGGAGCTGACCTCGCGCATGGCCTGGGAATCGAAATCACCCCGCAGCGCGCGCCCGCCCCGCCTGCCGCAGGTCCCGAGCAAACGGCCATCGGGCGCGTAGATCTTGATCTGCCGATCCGGCCCCGCATCCATGACGACGAGATTTCCGCTTCCGTCTACCGCCAAGGCGGACGGCGCGGCGAGTCCGGGCAGGTTTAGCGCCTTCTGAGCACCGGTCTTCACATCGATCCGGAAGATCGTCGCGCCATCGGTGCCGTAAACGGTGCCGTCGGACGCCGCCGCGATGGCGGACAGTCGCTTCGTCTTCACCAGCGGTCCCGTCAGTACAGCCGTCGCCTTGTCGACTACGGCCAGCGCGTGCGTCGGGGCCGCGTTCGTCGCCTTGGCCATGAGCAGCAGAATCAGATGATCCGCCGTCGCCGCGATGCCGGCGGTGGCGTAGGCATCGTTGCCGACAAGATCGTCGATCGGATATTCGAAGGGCAGTTCCTTTCCGTCGCGGACGAACGGCGCGTAGGCGCCCGTCGTCTTGTCGAGGCGGATCATGACGCCTCGTTTGATGTGCCAGCCCGCGGGAATGCCGTAGACGTAGCGATCATCCGCCGCCAGCAGCGTGGCGCCACGCTTCTCCCCCCACCGCTTCAGCCCGTCCGGGCCGATGCCGATGATGCCGCTGCCGCCTTCGGCGAAAGCCCACGAGACGATCATCCAGTCCCCGGACCGCGCCACGCGCAGCGGGGCGCTGTGGTCGGCGCCCCAGGCGCCGTTGCCCTGGACGGTGTCCCAAGGCGGCGTTCCCGGGTTGTAGAGGCACATTTCATACTCGGCGCCCAAGCCGTCGTGAGCAAGCCCCCGGGCGCGGTACCGACCCGGCGCGACACGCTTCCCCGCATCGTCGAGACCGTCCCAGCCGACTTCGACGGTTCGCGTCTTGTCCGTCTCCGCCACGGTGTAGTCCTCGGGAAGAAGATCGCCCGCGAGGTTGCGCACGCGGCGGCCCTGCTCGTCTTCGACGACCAGCGTCATCCGCGCCGCGGTCTTGACAAGCTCGGCGCGAAATTTGAACAGCCCCTCGACCCGCCGCTCGTCGGAAACGTAGCGGCGCGGTTCGAGCCCGCCCTTGGCGAGGAGGATGGCATCGCCCCAGGACCTGGTGGCGCTCCAGAAGAACTCGCGGGAGGTCTGCCCCGGCTGCATGTTGTCGGCGTAGCGGTGGACGGGCCAGGTGTTGCCCGTCGGGTCGCCCCAGAGGAACTCGAACCCCAGCCGCATGGCAAGCCCCGCCTGGATCGACGGCGGGGTCTTGAAGAGCTGGGTCCACGGGATGCGGATTTCCTGCACAAAGCCCTGCCCGTCCTCGTTCTTGAGGTAGGCCATCTCGAATCCGCCGCCCAACTTCGTACCCCCGTCCGGGGCGACATGCAGCGACTCGTCCGTTCCGGCCCTGGAGTTGGCGGCGTCTTTCCAGATCGCCTGATGCAGGACGGGCGTGGCCTTGGGCGTGAAGTACCACGTGGTGAACCACGACGTCCGGTCCGCCGTCCTGGCGCGGATCTGGACAGAGTCGGACTTCCAGCCGTCGTTGGGATTGAACGCGGGGTCGATCGTGTTGTACATCGGCGTCGGATCCCGCCATTTGATGCCGAGATACAAGGCGTCATCGTCCCACATCGCGGCGACCTCGGCCGAATACCGGTTGCGGATGGCCTGGTCGGCGAAACTCCAGATCCGCCCGGAGAAATCCCAGTCGTCGAGCTTGCCGTCGATGACGACCCGCCCCGGAGCAGGCACGACGGAGAGCCCCTCGTTCTGGCTCTGCCGGCCAATCATGTTTTCAGCGGCGTGCGCCCCCGTCAGGATCATCGCCGACAGAGCTGCGCAGACAAGTGTGCGCGGCCGTATTTTGATTTTCATTTTTCTCTTTTTGTATGTTTGGTTACGAATTGATAAGAAATCGCTTTTCAGGCGGCACGGGCACCCGCCCGCCTAATTGATAAGAAATCGCTTTTCAGGCGGCACGGGCACCCGCCCGCCTGCCTGTGCGTGTCCGCACGCAGACAGGCT
>JAAZAI010000640.1 GCA_012514445.1 Lentisphaerota bacterium | reverse complement strand
TTGACCAGGGATCCGCCGCCCCGGCGGATGATCGTGCCGGTGCCGCCGAAGGCGGGATCGATCCGCACCCAGGCCTCCACGGTCCACGACTTCTCCAGCCGGAAACGGGACTTCAGCGGCAGTTCGGCGTACTGGCCGTCGCCGTCGATCTGGAGCGCGCCCGCCCGCGCGGGCGAGAGCGAGGCGTTCGGCAGGGTGAAGCCGTCGGCGTCGTCGCTGGCCTCCTCGAAGTCGGAGAGCCCGTCGTCGTCCGTGTCCAGAAGCCCCGGATCGCTGCCGAAGCACTGCTCGTCCCAGTTCGAGAGACCGTCGCCGTCGGAATCAACCTCCCAGTCGAAGATTCCCGGAGTCGTCTGCGGATCGTTCGGATCGGTGCCGGCCAGGAACTCGTTGAGGTTGTTGAGGCCGTCCAGGTCGTCATCGTCCAGGCCGTCCGCGATGCCATCGCCGTCGGTGTCGGCATCGAGCGGATTGAGGTTGTGCAGGGTCTCCCATGCATCGGGCAGCCCGTCGCCATCGGTGTCCACCCAGTCGCCGGGCAGCAGGTCGCCCTCGTCGTCGACCAGCGCCACGATCGCGGCGCCGCCCGCCAGGCTGCCGGCCTCGCGGAGGCGGCTCTGCCAGTCGATGGCCACGGCCGTGAAGACATCGGCGAAGTCCTCGACCTGCCCGAAATGCCAGGCGCCGGCGCCGGTGGTGCCGTAGGCGCCGCGGACGGCGGTGCCGAGGTCGGCGGTGTCGTCGTCGAACGTGTAGCGGAGGACACACTCCGCGCCGCTGCGGATCTCGACCTCGTCGATGAAGCCTGACAGACCGCTGCCGACGCGGGTGGCAGTGGCGCCGTTGGAACGGAGTAGCGGACGGCGCGCAGTGTTGAGGAAGGCGACGGCTTCGTCGTTGACGAGCAACGCGAGGTGCCCCGTGGTGGCGTCGAAGGTCATCCGCAGGTGGGTCCAGGCGTTCAGTGGCACGGCGCGGAAGTCGGGGGCGGCGAGCACGACCTGCGTCACCCCGTCTCCATCGGTAAACTGGGCCACGGGCCGGCACTGGCTGTCAAGGTACAGACGGTAGTTGTAGACGCCGGCAGCCACTTCGCGGGCGACGACCTCGCCGGCCGCGGTCGGTGCGGCCGTCGGATAGACCCAGGCGGAAATGTCGAACGCGCTCAGTTCGAGGCGTGTGACCTCCGGGGCGACCACCTGGCTGGCGGCCGTGCCGTCGAGGGCGAGCGCGCGGGCCTTCGCGGGGGAACGGGAATCCACGGGACTGGAGCCGTAGGCGATCTCCCAGCCATCGCTGAAGCCGTCGTCATCGGTGTCCGCCAGGCGCGCCTCTGTGCCTTGCATGAACTCGGTGTAGTTCTGGACGCCATCGCCGTCCGCATCCTCCTGCGAGTCCGGAACCCCGTCGCTGTCCGTGTCGACCGACTGAGGGTTGCATCCGGCAGTGAACTCAAACCAGTTGGGCAGGGTGTCGCCATCGGGATCCCCGTCCTGGTCGAAGGCGTAGTTGCGGTCGAACCAGGGGAGCCCCTGGCCGTCCAGCGGCGGCTCGACCATGCTGCCGTCGTGCGAGTAGGCCCACCAGCGGGCCTCGGATGCCTCGCCGATGGCCGGATCGTCGCCGCGGCGGATCAGATAGGTCTGCCCGTTGGCGTAGAGTTCCAGGTTGAAATACTCATCGCTGATATCGGTCGACGCGATCCAGTCGCTCCGGTTGATCATCTC
>JAAZAI010000083.1 GCA_012514445.1 Lentisphaerota bacterium | reverse complement strand
GGCGGGCAACACCGTGGTCAACGACGTGCCGGGCCATCTCGTGGCGGTCATGGGCGTGGAGGACCTCGTGGTCGTCCACACGGAGGACGTCACGCTGGTCTGCTCGAAGGGCAGCGCGCAGAACGTCAAGGAGCTGGTCCGCCAGGTCGCGGACCGGCGGGGCAAGACACACATCTAGACGGACAGACGGATTCGGAACAAGGAAGGCGCAAGGCATGCTGGCGACATTTTTCAAGACATTCTGGGCCATTTTCATCGCGGAGCTGGGGGACAAGACGCAGCTCGCGTGCCTGGCTTTCGGATCGGTGTCGCCCAAGCAGAAGTGGATCATCTTCGCCGCGTCCTCGGTGGCGCTGGCGTGTTCCTCGGCGATCGCCGTCTTCTTCGGCTGCCAGATCACGCGCCTCGTCTCCCCGAAGACGATCAAGCTCGTGGCCGGCCTCGTCTTCATCGTGTTCGGCGTGATCTACCTCCGGGATGCGTTCAACATGCCCGGCAAGGCCTGAACCGGGGAGGCGCGCCATGGACGGCTGGGTGGACATTCGCAAGGACGCCGCGCACGTGGCGCGGGAGCGCGCGAAGGCGCGGGAGCTGCGGGGCAGTCCGTGGTGGAAGTCGCAGCTCGGGCGCGGACGCTGCCACTACTGCGGCGGGACGTTCCCGCCGGAGGCGTTGACGATGGACCACGTCGTGCCGGTGGCGCGCGGCGGGCGTTCGGTCAAGGGCAACGTGGTGCCGTGCTGCGCGGCGTGCAACAAGGGCAAGAAGTGCCTGACGCCGGCGGAGCAAATCCTGATGGAGCTGGAGTCCGCGAATCCCGCGGCGCCGGCGGACGGCTTGGAGGACGATGGCGATGCGAATCGTTGAAACGGACTATCTGGTGATCGGCAGCGGCATGGCGGGGCTTTCCGCCGCGCGCGAACTGGCGCCGCACGGCAAGGTGCTCGTCGTCACGAAGCGCGAGAAGTGGGAGTCCAACACCAACTACGCGCAAGGCGGCATCGCGTGCGTGACGCTGGAGGACCACACGTTCGAGATGCACGTGGCGGACACGCTCGTGGCCGGGGCGGGGCTTTGCGACGAGGACGTGGTCCGCCGGATCGTGAGCGACGCGCCGGCCCGGATGGACGAGCTGCGGCGGATCGGCATGCGCTTCACGGAGCGCGGCGACGCCAGCGGCGAGCCGGATCTGGGGCGCGAGGGCGGCCATTCGATGCGCCGCATCCTCCACGCCGGGGACATCACCGGGCGCCACGTCCAGGAGGTGCTGCTCAAGAACGTCGAGAAGAAGAAGTCCGTCACGATCCTCGAGCACACGCATGCGATCGACTTGGTGACGGGCCAGCGCGACGGGCGTCCTTCCTGCGTGGGCTGCTACATGCTGGACTGCAAGACGGGGGAGATCTTCGCGGTGCGGGCGGCGTACACGATCCTGGCCACGGGCGGCGCGGGCAAGGTGTACCGCTACACGTCGAACCCCGACGTGGCGTCTGCCGCCGGCGTTTCGATCGCCTGGCGCGCCGGCGCGGAGATCCGGAACATGGAGTTCATCCAGTTCCATCCGACCTGCCTGTTCCATCCCGAGGCGAAGAGTTTTCTCATCAGCGAGGCGGTGCGCGGCGAAGGCGCGCAACTCGTGGACCTCAACGGCCGACCGTTCATGTCGCGCTACGACCGGCGCGGGGCGCTGGCGCCGCGCGACATCGTGGCCCGGGCCATCGACCACGAGATGAAATCGCGCGGCCTGCCGTGCATGTACTTGGACATGCGGCACAAAGGGCGCGAGTTTCTGATGGAGCGCTTTCCGAACATCTACGCCAAGTGCAAGAGCTTCGGGATCGACATGGCGACGGATCTCGTCCCGATCGTGCCGGCGGCGCACTACTGCTGCGGCGGCGTCAAGACGACGGTGGAGGGGCTGACGAACATCGCCGGCCTGCTGGCGGTGGGGGAGACGGCGAGCACGGGCCTGCACGGGGCCAACCGCCTCGCGAGCAATTCGCTGCTCGAGGCCGTCGTGTGCGCGCACAACGCCGCGTACTGGATCGCCGCGCATCCGCGGACGGCGGACGTCTCGGCCATCCGCATCCCGGCGTGGGTGTACGGCGACGCCGTGCCGAGCGACGAGCAGGTCGTCGTGTCCCACTGCTGGGAGGAGGTCCGCACCTGCATGTGGGACTACGTCGGCATCGTCCGCACGGACAAGCGGCTCGAGCGCGCGCTCACGCGCATCATGAACATCCGCCGCGAGATCCGCCAGTACTACTTCGACTACCTCGTCACGTCCGACATGCTGGAGCTGCGCAACATCGCGGACGCCGCGTATCTGATCATCCGCTCCGCGATGCATCGCAAGGAGAGCCGCGGCCTGCACTACACGCTGGACTATCCGGCACCGCTGCCGAAGGCCGAGGACACGGTTCTCAAGTTCGACCCCGCCCGGGACGTCTTTCCGAGCAACGCGTAGCCTCCGTGTTTTCAAGATGCATTTTCGCGTCCCCGCCTGTATAATGGCCGCATGAACGTCCATGTGATTGAAACCGGCGCCTTCGCCGCCAACTGCTATCTGATCTGGGCCGATCCTGGCAAGACGTTCGTCGTCGATCCGGGAGCGGACGCCGAGGCGATCGTCGCGGCGCTGGCGAAACGCGGGCTGACGCCTTGCGGCTACTTCCTCACGCACGGCCATCTGGACCACATCTCCGCCATCGCGGCGCTGGCGAAGCGCCATCCCGCGCCGGTCTTTCTGAGCGAGGACGACGCGGGCTGGGCGTTCACGCCGCTCAACGACATCCCGCCCTACGTCGCGGTCCTGAAGCCGCCGAAGGGGCTCGACACCGACCTCCACGAGGGACGCGTGATCGAGGCCGGGCCGCTGAAGGCCCGCGTCGTGCAGACCCCGGGGCACACGCCGGGCTGCGTCTGCTTCGCGTTCGACGCCGAGAAGACGCTTGTGAGCGGCGACACGCTCTTCCAAGGCTCGATCGGCCGGACCGACCTTCCCGGCGGCAGCTCGAAACGCATCCGCGAATCGCTGGCGAAGCTGATGGGGCTGGACGACGGCTACGGCGTCCTGCCCGGCCATGGCCCGGCCACGCGAATCGGCGACGAGCGGCGCGCCAACCCGTTCATCGCGGGCGCCCGCGCGGAACATTTCATCTAGCGAGAGGATCGACGATGAATCCAGAGAACCCGGCCATTTCCATCGGCGCCGACGGCATCGACGCCGGCGCGGTCGTTGCGCAGATCCAGGCGGAGGTCGCGCGCAAGCGCGCCGCCGGCGCCTACGACGAGGCCCGCGTGGCGCGCGCCGAACGCAACAACCTGCTCACGCTCAAGGACGACGCGAGCTTCATGGAGCAGTACCTCCTCTGCCTCCGCCAGATCGTCGCGGTGGACATCAACGACTTCGAGATCATCGAGAAGCGCGGCCGTTTCGCGCCGGCGCTCGTGCGCCTCAAGAAGACGATCTGGAAGCTCCTCAAGTTCTACACCTTCCGCCTCTGGTCGCAGCAGAACCAGACGAACGCGCTGCTTCTCGCGGCCGTCGAGATCATGGAGACGCGCCATCGGCGCGAGATCGCCGGACTCCGGGAGCGCATCGCGAAGCTCGAAGGAAGCGCCCAATGCGACTAGCGTTCGTCTGTCCGCGGCTGCACGAGCCCGGCACCGTCGGCGGCGCCGAGACGCTGCTCCACAGCCTCGCCGTGGAGGCGTCCCGACTCGGCCACGAGGTCGAGTTCCTCGTCACCTGCGCGAAGAACCACTTCACCTGGGCGAACGAGCTGCCGGAAGGGACGTTCCAGCGCGACGGCATCCGCATCCGGCGGTTCCCGGTCAACGCCGGGCGCGACGTCGAGACGTTCCAGCGGCTTCAGGAGGCCATCTGCCGCGGCCAGACCCTCGCTCCCGAGGAAGAGGAGGCGTGGCTGCGCAACAGCGTCAACGCCGACGGGCTCGTCGCGCATCTTGAGCAGAACGCGGAGGCGATCGACCGCGTCGTCGCCGGGCCGTACCTCTTCGGCCTCGTCGAGGCCGTCGCGCGGGCTCTGCCGGAGAAGACGCTGCTTGCGCCGTGCCTGCACGACGAGCCGTTCGCGCGCGTCGGGCGCATCCGCGACATGTTCCAGCGCGTGCGCGGCTTCCTCTTCAACACGGAGCCCGAGCGGCGCCTGGCGCATCGGCTCTTCGATCTGCACCCGCGGACGGACGCCGTCGTCGCCATGGGCATCGAGCCGTTCACCGCGGATCCCGGCGCCTTCGCGAAGCGCACGGGCATCGCGGGCGACTACGTGGTCTACAGCGGGCGGCGCGAGCCGCTCAAGGGCACGCCGCTGCTCGTCGACTACCTCGACTGCTTCCGCCAGCGCACGGGGCGCGACGTGAAGCTCGTGATGACCGGTTCGGGCGACGTGCCCGTGCCGCCGACGCTGGCGCCGCATTTCCACGATCTGGGCTTCGTCTCGGAGCAGGAGAAGCGCGAGGCGATGGCCGGCGCCGTGGCGTTCTGCCATCCTTCGGTCAACGAGAGCCTCAGCATCGTGATCCTCGAGGCATGGCTCGCGGGCACGCCCGCGCTCGTGCACGCCAAGGGCGAGGTGCTGCGCTGGCAGTGCGAATCCTCGAACGGGGGGCTGTGGTTCGCCAACTACCCGGAGTTCGAGGCGATGCTGCTCTTCTACCTCGACCACCGCGACCAGGCCGCGGCGCTCGCGGCGCAGGGCCGCGCGTATACGCTGCGCACCTATTCGCCCGAGGCCGTCCGCGCGCGCCTCCGTCAGGCGCTGGAGGGGTAGGGGAGAGACGATTCATGAGTGCGTGAGTGCGGGAGTGCGTGAGTGCTTGAGTGCGTGAGTGTCGGGGGCCTTGTACCCGGTCAGTTTCTGGGGTGTCGCGAGTTGGTGCGGATGCGGGCTTGTCCTAAGCACGCCAGTGAGCGCAGGCTCTACATCGGCCTGTCGAAGGGCTTGTCTTGCGCGGGTTGGCTTCGCCACCCGGGTGCGCGCCCATCGGCCCGCTCGCAACGCCGCGCGATCCTCGCGCCAGGCTGTGCCCGCAAGCCGGGCGGACGGACG
>JAAZAI010000639.1 GCA_012514445.1 Lentisphaerota bacterium | reverse complement strand
GTGCCCGATCACGGCACCTGGACCCGGGGGCACTATCCGGTGATGATCCGCGAATTCAAGGCGCACCCACTCGCGACGAACGATGTCGTGTTCATCGGCGACAGCATCACGGAGAAGGGGAATGATTGGGCGGCGCGGTTCGGATCTCCGCGTGTGAAAAACCGCGGCGTCGCCGGCGACATGACCCAGGGCGTCATCGTCCGCCTAGCAGCCTGTCGGGTTTAGGAGCAAGACAAGGATGCCGGAACCGCGCCATTTCCGGCTACGTCGACCGGTGCGGGCCTCGCGGGCACCCAAAAATGGCGACCGAAGGGTGCGGTGCCCCTTGATCGGCGTCCGGCGTCGCCGAGCAGACGCGATTCGAGCATGTTTTTGCCCTGAAAAGGCCTTTTCAGGCCAGTTGGGGGGCCGTCGGGACACAGTCCGGCCCCTTTTTCGCCGTCAGGAGCGTCGCCAGGCGTCGGAAGTTGTACGCGAGCCTGACTATCGACCACTCCAGGTTCACCTTGCGGAGCCCCCGGAGCAGGAACCGCCGGAAGCCCATCGCCGCTTTGACGATCCCGAAGACCGGTTCGACCGTCTCCTTCCTCTTCTTGTACGCCGCGCAGCCCGAGGCGGTGCGCAAACGGTGGCGCATCAGGTCCACGCCGGAGAGGCCGGGCGGCGGTTCCTCCGGAGCCGGTTGCGCCAGCAGGTCGCCGACCGTGCGGTGGTGTCCCGTTTTCTCGACGGCGGCGTAGACCGTCGGACCACCGTCCGCCTCCACGCTGGCGACCGCGGCGTCGCTGTGGTAGCCGGTGTCGGCGAGCACGTGCGTGGTCTCGCGCACAGCCTCCGGGACGCTCTCCACGGCGGGTTTGAGCTGACGCTTGTCGTTCGGCGCGTCCGTCACGTAGCCGCCCAGGATCAGCATGCTGCCTTCCGTGTCCACCGCCGCCCGCGCGTTGTAGGCCTGCTCGAAATGGCCCCCGTTGCCCGCCTTCATGATCCGGCTCTCGGGGTCCGTGAAATTGTACTGGTCCTTCGCGTCCGGTTCCGCCGGGGGAGGCTGCGGCTCTGGGCCACGCACCTTTTCGCCTCGTTCCCGCCGCGCGGCGCGTTCCGCCTGCTTTTCCTCAAAATCCCGCTGTTTCTCGGCCGTCTTCTCCTTGTGCCGGGCCTCGATCACGCGCCTCGCCTCCTCGAGCTTGAGCCGACGCGCCTCGCGCCGGGCGATCTCCTCGGGGACCTTCAGCGTCTCCGTCACAGCCTCGCGGTCCGCCTTCTCCGCCAGCGCCACCAACTCCCGCACCTCGCCCTTGAGAACCTCGACCATCTCCCCCGCGCGGCCGTGGCTGACCGCTGAGTGCTTGCTGGCGTTCGCCGCGATCTTCGTCCCATCCACGGCCACCCCGCCCCGCCGCGACAGCACGCCCATTTCGCGGGCGTACTCCAGTACGCGCACGAACGACTCCTCGAACAGCGCGCCGTTGCCACGCCGGAACGTGCAGATCGTGTCGTGGTCGGGATGCGCGTCGCCCCCGCAGATGTACCGTGACGCCACGTCCTCGTAAGTCGCCTTCTCGATCTGGCGCGAACTCATCCGCCCGACCGCGTAGTTGTAGACCAGCAGCGCCAGCATCATCGACGGAGGGAACTGCGCGTGCCCCGTGCCCCGCGTGTTGACCCGGAACCCCTGCAACGGCAGTTCCGCCACCGTCTCGACCACGAAATACGCCAGATGCCCATCCGGAAGCCACTCCTGGAGGCTCGGAGGCATCATCATCGGCGTGTCCCGGTCCACATTTACAAATCTTGTGCTCATGCGGAGTATATTATTGCATGGCAACATGTTATGTCAACAAAAAAACGAACCTGAATCAACATTTTCCGGATTCCTGGAGATCAGGCCGCCCCCCCGGGCAGCATCGGGGCGGGAGACCTGGCATTCCCGGCATTGGATCCCTTGCGCCTAAGTCCGACAGGCTGCTAGGCGAAATCTACTACTATCCGCCTGCCGCCGTCTTCATCATGATCGGCGTGAACGACATCAACGCTGCTGGCAAGACGCCCGAGTTCACGGCCGAAAACATTTTCAAGATCGTCGACCTGATCCGGGGGCATTCGCCGAAGACGAAGGTCTACGTGCAGACGATCCTGCCCACGTCGAAGGAGGAGGTGGCCGCCAAGATCCGCAAGGCCAACGCGCTGCTGCGCATGAAGGCGTCGCAGCATCGCTACACCTTGATCGATCTCCATAAGGATTTTGCAGACGACAACGGTCTGCTGAAGAAGGAATTCTCGGCTGACGGCATCCATCTGAAGGAAGCCGGATACCAGGAATGGGTTGAAAAGGAGGGTGCTTCCGGGATTTGCGTGTGAAAAAGCAATGATCTTTGGCAAGCAGATGACGATGTTGGATCGATGAAGTGGTTCGACTAAGCGTAAAGGATTAAGCGTAAAGGACTAAGCGTAAAGGACTAAGCGTAAAGGACTAAGCGTAAAGGACTAAGCGTAAAGGACTAAGCGTAAAGGATTAAGTGTAAAGGATTAAGTGTGGGATCAAGTGTGGGATCAAGTGTAGGGACGACGTGTCG
>JAAZAI010000638.1 GCA_012514445.1 Lentisphaerota bacterium | reverse complement strand
GCTGCGAGGAAATCCTTCACGTAGTTGTCGAACAGATACACGCTCGGATCGTTGGCCGTGCCGGCCGTCGAAGTCATCGAGGCCGTGATGGCGTCGTTCTCGGCGACAATGCCCGCCTGGGCGGGCAGGACGGACATCAGCGCGAGGAGCCCCGCGATCATGCCGCCGAACAAAGGCCGCAGGCTCCATCCGGAGTCCGGAAACCAAGCTTTGACTTGCTTCTTCATTGCATCATCTCCTCTTTGTGGGTTTGAGGCGGAAACGTCTCGTGGTTTGCTTGCTACAGAGTGTCCACCACTGGGGCGGACGAGTTTGGCGAGATTACGATTAGGATTAGGATTACGATTAGGAATAGGATTAGGGATCGACAAAGTTTGCGACAAAGCCCTTCGACAGGCTCAGGGCAAGCTCGCGACAAAGAATCCCGGCGCCACAAATTCATCACTCATCATTCCCAGTTTCAAATTTCAAATTTCGAATTTCGAATTTCGAATTTCACTCCAAAATCAGATCCCGGTACAGGTGCGGCGCACCGTACGGTTCCGTTCCCTTCGGCGACAGCGTCAGCCCGGGCTTGCGACCCGCGCCGTCGTTGTCGTTGATCAGCACGGAAAATCCCAGCGCCGCATCCGGCGCAAAACTGATGTTCGGCAGGCAGGGCTTGCGCGGCAGCACCAGCTCGTAGACCGTCGTCCGGCCCTTGCGCACGACGGCGCAGGCCGCATCGACGTCCTCAAAACCCTCGACGCGGTTCGCCGCGCCGCGATAGTTGCCTTCGGCACCTTTCACGAGCCAGACATGCGACTTCCCGTCAATCAAACTGAGCAGGTATTCGATGTCGTCCTGGACGTTCCGCTGCTCGGGCATCGCATCGTTGCGGGGATCGAAATAAACTTGCACGCTGTCACCCTGCCACGCGAGCGACGGCGCCTCGACGGTATGGTGGACGTCGTCCTCCGCCACGACCGCGATGGCCATGGCATCCGCCATCCAGGTCACGGCGAGTTTTGCGGTGGAATCGTTTGCGCCGTCGTTCTTCACCCCCGGTGTGAACGCGCCGGAAAGCTGCTCCGCCCCGAGCGTTATCCAGCGCGCCCCGGACCACTCCGTGAGATCGCCATCGGCCTTGACGGCGGGCGCTCGCGCCGCGAAGACGGGCCGCAGGACAGCATCGGTGCGCACGAAGGCTTCACCGGATTCGACGACGACGGAAACCGGATACTCGGCCATGGGATCAAAGGAAGCGCCCTCGATTTCGAAAGAGACCACCTGCGTTCCGGCCGCCTCTAGTTTTTGGAATGCTTTCTCCGCCGGGAGTTTCCAGCCTTCGGGGAGCTTCACGATCTTGACCGTCCCGTCGAGGGGCTGGTTGCGCTGACTGGCGATGCGCACGTCGAGGCGGCGTCCGCCGCCGATCGACACATCCACCTTGAACGGATCGCCCATGCCGAAGAGTTCGGCGGCGGCGAGGCGCGCGCGGATGTCGTCCGGGGTCGTCCCCGCGGCGAAGCGCACGTAGCTGGGATCGGTGGCGACGCGCACGCCCTGCTGGCGCGCGGCGGGCATCACGACGTTGCCCATGATGTCGTAGGCCGTGAAGTCGCCGGCGATTTTCAGCGCGCCTTCCAGATTGATCTGGGTCGCCCACAGCGCAACCAGCGGACCCTCCGGCGCATTGGCGAAGAGCAGCGCCGTGGCGGTGGGGCCGAGCGGGATGCGCTCGCCGCGACCCGCCGGCACCGTCAGGCGGATGGCGGCGTTGTACGCGGCGAAGAAGTCGTACAGGAAGATTT
>JAAZAI010000637.1 GCA_012514445.1 Lentisphaerota bacterium | reverse complement strand
TTGCGCCCCCCCACCCAGACGGGATAGGGATCCGGGCTGATCCCGAGCTTCCACTTCAGGGCGTGCCAGCGCTTCACATGCACCGTCGTGCGCGCGGTGTTCTCGATGAACCGGGCGACGCCCAGAAGTTCCTCCGCATTGGCGCGTCGATCCGCCTCGAGCGTCTTGACGACCGGCTCCAGCATGTCGCAGCCTTCCTGGAAGCACGTCGTCATCTTGGCGTATTCTTCGGTTTCCCAAAGCAGCTTAGCCGCCTGGTCGTGGCTGTAGCGGTAGACCGGTACGCACGTGCCGTTCGGGTCGCGAATGGACTGGGGCCCGATGGGGATCGGTTCCGTTCTCTCGAAGAACAGCGGATACGCGGGGCCGATCCGGCACGGGCCGTACTGCTCCTGATTGGTCGAGACGCAATGGGAGACGCCCTCGCTGAAGCACCGCAACGCCCGCAAGACGTTTTCGGCGTTCCGGACGCCGAAATCACGGGCGACGATCCGCAAGAGGAGCGCGTCCATGTCGGGCATCGGCTCGAAGAACGCCTGCTTGGCGAGTTCGGGGATCATGGAGGGCCAGTACCCGTAGGTGTGCGATTCCATGAGCCCGTCCAGACGCCAGTCCTCCTGGGCTTCGACCACCGCGCGGAAGCGCTTCAACCACGCCTGCGGCGCCGGCAGATAGGGCACCACGCCGATGTCCCACGTGTTGCCGCCGGTGTTGGTCATCCCGTACATCTTCATGCCGCGTTTCCGGGCCGCTTCGGACTCCGACGCGAAATAGGGCCCGGGCCCGATCGACCACAACGTGTAGTCGGTGCACGTCTCCGCAACGCCCGGAGCGACGTCGAATTCCTCGAACATCTCGAAGGTCGCCATCAGGACGACATCCGTCGGCAGCTTCTCGATCAGCTTCAGCCGCGGGCCGGCATCCAGGAAGCCCCAGTTGTACGACCAGAACACGATCTCCGCGCCGGGGCTGTGCGAATGGATCACGTCGCGCAACAGCGAAATGAACTCCGGGTAGTCGTCGCAGGGGAACCAGCCCGGACTGGGCTTGACATCGTCCTTCGACGAATGATAGTCCCGGCCCGTCGTCCGCGGGTCGTGGGAGGGGAACTCGCAGCTCTCCCCCACGAAGATGATCCCCTTCAAATCCGGGCAGCGCTCGAACAGCCTTCCGTGCATGGCGTCGTAGTGGGCCCAGGCGTCGGGATCGGAAGGATGCCGCTCGTTCTTGAAGAACGAAAACGTGTAGACGTCGATCCCGAAGGAGGCGGCGCGGCGAATCACGTCGTTGACCGCATGGCAGGCGTCGGGGCTGGCCAGCGCGGCCGACGTGTCTACGATGATGGCGTCCATGCCGGCGTGGGCGATGGCGCGCAGATGCTCGTCGGGATACATGCCGGGGCCCAGGCCGGAGTGGATCATGCGGGGGGAGAATCTGGCGGTACGTACGATCTCGCCGGGCGCGAGCCCCGGAACCTCGTTGAGATTCATCTCGTCTTCCAGCGCGTAGCATCCCTGCGCGGCGGCGCGTTCGTCGGCGCCGGCGACGGCGATGCCCTCGCGAATATGAATCCGGAAGGTCCGCGGGGGGAGCGCCGCGTCGACGGCCAGGCGGATGGCCTGCGCGTACGGGGCGGGATCGGTCACGACAGGGATGTCGACGCCCATGGAGACGGCGAAGTACTCCCTCAAGTCCTCCGCGGCATGTCGGAGGACGACGCCCGCGTCCTTCGGGCAGGCGATGCACCAGGCGTCGGCGACCCGCGTTCCGCGGAAGTCCTCCAGCGCCGCTTGCCGCAGACGTCCGGGCTTGTGCACCTGCAAGAGTGCGCGGCGAAATGAATACAGGCTCTCAGCGTGGCTCTTTTTCATGTTTCCCAGTCCGCTCTTCGGGTCTTTTGACGCATAAGTATAGCCGCCATCGGACATTCGTCCAATGGACGGGAACACAGGATTCATGTAGATTCGACTCGATCCATGCGGGGACGAGTCAAGGTCGTTGACACGCGCAGGGGAGAGGGTTCGGGGTTCAGGGGAAAGATTTTCCGTCGGGAAGGCGGACGCGCACGAGGGCGGTGCAGTTCTTGAAGCAGTAGTTCCCGATGCTCGTCGCGTTGGAATTCACGACGACGTTCGTGATCTCCGTGTTGTATCCGAGAATTCTTGATCCCGTGTTGTCCTTTCCCGCGAGGAAGTCCGGCGAATACGCGAGGGGCGTTCCGTCCTCCGCCTCGACCGGGATCGAGAAGTCGGCGTTCCTGATCGGCGAGCTGGTGTTCGAATTGGGGTAGATCCGGATCGCCCCGTTCTCGAGGACGATGCCGCTGATGATGTTCTCGAACCCGGATGAATCCGTCCAGGAGATCGTGCCGCGCGTTCCGGACGCCGGCGGCGTGTAGGTCCAGTGGTCCGTCGCCGCGGTGGCGGAGGTCGTTGCGAGGGCGAGCGAGGAAACGGCGAGGAGGGGTTTGGCGTTCATTTCGGATGGCTCCGGGGTTGAAGGGGTTGCAGAGAACGAGGGTTCGAAGCCGCCTTCGGCGGCGTTCGAGGCCGGCTCCGCCGTCGTTGGAAGCGCGCTCTGCGCGCGTTGGAGGCCGCCTTCGGCGGCGTTCGGGATTTCTGCGGACTCCGCGGACTCCGCGTGAGAGACAATCTCCGCGCTCTCTGCGTTCTCTGCGTGAGAAACAATCTCCGCGCTCTCTGCGCGAGATCCGAACACCGCCGCCCCCAGCGTGTAGAGGCCCCCGCCGACGGCGAGACAGGCGGAGAGAAGGAGGGCG
>JAAZAI010000082.1 GCA_012514445.1 Lentisphaerota bacterium | reverse complement strand
GCCTTCATGCGGCTGCGGCGCAGGCAGCGGAAGCCGGCGGCGGCGAGCTCGCGCTCGACGGCGTCGCCGCGCTCCATGTGGCGCGGCACGAGCACCAGCCGCAGATCGGGCGCGGCTTGACGCGCGGCGGCCCAGGCTTGCGCGAGCGCGAGCTCCTCGCCGGGCCAGGTCGAACCGCCCATGAGGATGCGGTCGGCGCCGGACGCGACGCCCGCGGCCGCGAGCGTCGAACGCGCCGTCTCGAGCGCGGCCTCCGCGGGCGGGGCGACATCGAATTTCACGGAGCCCGCGACCCGCACGCGGTCGGCGGGCGCCCCGGCGGCGAGAAGGCGCTGGCGGTCGAGCTCGGACTGCACGAGCATCGCGGCGAAGCAGTCGAAGACCTCCGCGAAGAAGCACCGGAGGCGGCGATAGCGCGGGGCCGAACGATCGGAGACGCGGCCGTTGACGAGGATCACGGGGATGTCGCGGCGGTGGCAGGCGCGGATGAGGTTGGGCCAGAACTCCGATTCCGTAAGCACGAGCGCCTTCGCGTCGATGCCCTTGAGCGCCCGTCGCACGATGTGCGGGAAGTCGACGGGCAGGTAGATGAGCACGTCGTCGGGGCCGGCGAGCTTTTCGCAGACGGCGTGGCCGGTGGAGCTCGTCGTGGAGATGATGAAGGACTCGCCGGGCGCGACGCGGCGCAACTCGCGCAGCACGGCGCCGGCGAGGTTGGCCTCTCCGACGCTCACGGCGTGGATCCACACGCGAGGCTTTTCGGCGAGCCGCGCGGCCACCTCGGGGGCGAACCGGCCGAGGCGCTGGCCGAAGTCGGCGCGGTAGCCGCCGCGCTTGCGCATCCGCAGGAAGAACTTCGGCAGCATCAGCGTGTAGCCGATCGCGAAGAGGACGTTGTAGAGAAACCAGCGCATGTCAGTCGCCTCCTTCCAGCGCGCATCCCGGCACGACGTCCGCGAACGCGAGCGCGGCGCTCCCCTCGGGCCCGATCTGCTCGAACGCGCAGATCCGATTGGCCTCCGGCTCGTGCCACACCACGGCCTGCCCGCCCGCCCATCGCCGCCGCATGAAGCGGTCGCCGTGGTGTTCGCGCGGCGCGTTGAAGCGCATCAGCCGGGCCTCGCAGCCCGAGACGCGGCAGGGCGTGGACGCCTCCACCTCGATGCCCAGCGCGCGGAGGATCGGCTTGTAGAAGTCGCCCAGATCCTTGCGCCCCAGCACGAGGTCGGCGAGGCCCCAGCGGCGCAAGACGGCCTTGCGCTTGGATTCCAGCGCCTCGAAGCTCATCATGACGTTGGCGGGCAGCACCGCGATGTCCTCGATCCGGTACTCCCAGGGCAGGCGCGCATGGATGCCGTGCAGGCGGTATTCGCAGGCGTCGGGATCGTGGTTGAAGTCGAAGGATTCGAGGATGGGGCGGATGACGTCGCGGCGGCCGGCGGGCGTCGAGCGCCCTTCGAAGACCCAACGCACGAGGTGGCCGCCCGCGGCGTCGTAGGCGATGGCCTGCGTGGGACGCGTCTCGTCGAGCCAGCCGAGGACGAAGAGGCCGGCGGCCTCGGTCTTGATGTCCGTGGCGCGCAGGTCGCGGGCGTCCTTGCGGCCGATGATGTTGTTCGCGAGGAACGTCGTCATCGTGGTGAGCCGGTCGGGCTCGCGCCCGCAGGGCTCCCAGCTCACGATGCCCTGAAGCCCGTGGCGCGTGTTGAACTCGAGGCGTCCCGCCCGGTCCTCGACGGAATAGGCGGTCACCTCCCAGTCCGGCGGCACGGCGGCGCGGACATGGTGCCAGGCGAAGCGGGCCCAGTCCGACGTGGAGGTTTTGGCGTCTCGACCCTGTTGCGAATTCATCACGCGATATTGTCCCCCGAATCGAGTTGAGCGTCTACAGCGCCTCGAGCGCCGCCACCGTCGCGCGGGCCGTGGCCTCCCAGGAGAAGCCCGCCGCGCGGGCCTTCGCCTTGGCGACGACCGCCGCGCGCGCCGGGGCGTCCAGCGCCAGCAGCCGGCGGATCTCCGCCGCGAACGCCTCCGCGTTCCCGGCCTCCGCGTAGGCGACCGCGTCCCCGCCGACTTCCGGAATCGCCGCCTCGCGCGTCGTCACCACCGGCACGCCCGCGCTCATCGCCTCCAGCACGGGCAGGCCGAAGCCCTCGTACTTCGAGGGAAAGACGAAAAGATCCGCGCCCTGGTACAAGGCCGCCAGATCCGTCTGGGCGAGGTAGTGGAGGCGCGAAACGCGCTCGGGCGCCGGCGTCTCCGCCACCGCCGCGGCGACGGCGTCCTCGCCGCGCCGGGGCTTGCCCAGCAGCACGAGCCGGTGGGGGATGTCCGAGCAGAGCTTCGTGAACGCGCGCACCGCGGTCTCGACGCTCTTGTGCGGATACGTGTTCGCCACGACGAGGATGTACGGCTCGCCGGAATGGAGTAGCGCCATGACGCGCTCGGCGATGAACTCGCCGGGCAGCGGCTTCGCGTACGATTCATCCGCCGCCAGCAGCGTGACGCGCATCGCGTCGAACGGCGTGCGCGTGTAGCGGGCGATCTCCTGGCGCGAGAACTCCGAGATCGTGAGCACGGCCTGGCTGCGGCGCATCGCGAGGCGCGTGAAGAGCTTCGTGAAGAAGAGCGCGGTCCTGCTGAAATCCTCGGGGAAGTGCATGAACTGCATGTCGTAGACGCTCGTGGCCTGCGGACAAGCCACGCGCAGCGGCGCGGTGTTGCCGGGATTCCAGAGCACCTCGATCCCCTTCCCCGCGACCACTTTCGGAAGCGCCGTCTGCTCGCACAGCGCGCGACGGGCGCGCGACTCGGCCTTGACGCGCATGTCCACGAGCGTCACGTTCGGGAACGGCTTGAGGTCGCGCGCCATCGCGTTGCGGTTCTCGTGGTTGGCGAAGACGACGAACTCGTGCTGCGGAAACGCATGCGCCGCCGCCGCGAGCGTCCGGCGCAGATACGTTTCGCTGCCGCCGACTTCGCCGGGGATCATGAACAGCGCGTTGACGCCGACGATCATGGCCGATTCCCCCGGCTCATCAGCCCGTAGCAGAGCACGATCCCCCAGCAGACGAACCGGTGGACGATGCTGGAGAACGCCCATTTGCCCGCATCGTCGACCGCGCAGGCGAGTTCTTCGGCGAACTGCCGCTTGTAGCCCCTGCCGCTGATCGAATGGGGCGTCCAGCGGAAGCACGCCATCGCGGGCCGTTTCACGCGTACGCAGCCGCCGTGCCGCCACAACCGCAGCGTCAGATCGTAGTCCCACGCCGCGTGCAGATCCGTCCGCAACGGCCCCGCCAGTTCGAACGCGCTGCGCCGGAACACCATCGCCGGCTGCGAGATGTAGTTGAGCACGCGGATGACGAACCGGCTCGACAGCGGATACCAGAATTCCTTGAAGAACGTGATGAGACGGCGGATTTCGCGTCCGTCGGCGTCGATGATCGGGCAGTGCCCGAAGCAGAACGCCTTCTCGGGATGCGCCTCCAGCGCCTCGACGGCCCGGACGAGGGCGCGCGGCGCATAGACGTCGTCCGAATTCAGCCAGCACAGGTAGTCGCCGCTGGCCATGCAAAGCCCCTTGTTGATCGCCTCGGCCGGACCGCCGTCGCGCGAGGAGATGTAATGCGTGTGGGGGTGTGCGTACTTCGCCACGAGCGCCGCCGTGCCGTCGGCGCTTCCGCCGTCGATGACGAGGTGCTCGACCTCGACGCCGTCGTCGCGCTGCATCGCGACGCTTCGCAGCGTCTGCTCGATGTACCGTTCGGAGTTGAGACAGGGGGTGACGACAGAGATTCGCTTCATGATGGATGGAGTTTTCCAGACGACGGAGGGACTGCGGGCCGCGCCCGCGCCGGAGCTTCCCTCCGGCGGGTTCGACCACTCGCGACGTTTCCGGCAACAGGCTCTTGCCGACAACCCTGCGGGCGATCAATGGCGACTAGGGTAGCATAACCGCTGCAAAAGCGCCAGACATGCGCCTGACTGACTCCCCACTGCGCCCCACTGCGCCCTTTGGACGCTGCTCACCGTAATATTGAATAGCTTTTCCATATTATGGTTGCTGTTCGCGCCGCAGACAAGGTGGGGCGACGCCGTCCCGGCGAGCCGCATTCGACCGAGCGGAGCGCGGTCGCGGAGGGCAGGGGGCGTTTCACAATCGGTTTGCCGGGAGACATGCCGAACGGATTCGACGGCTGCTTGCCGGGACGGCTGCGCCCCACCCGCTTCGCAGTCGAATATAAAGTCCCGTGAGATCACGCACCGACTCACTCAGATTCAACCGGGGCCTGGGGCCGTGCCCCAGCGGAAACCACTCTCTACAAACTACGCTTCACTCACTCCCCCCCTGCCGGGGCGAATTCCCGCTTGCCTCCCCAGGAAAATTTGTCTACGCTACGCTCTTCATTTCAACGAGAAAGTCAACATGAACAAGAACCGTCGCCCCTCCCCTTCAGCCTCCACTGCTAAAGCCACTCGCGCGAAATCCGTTGCGAAGAAGGTCGGTCTCCGTCCGCTCAAGCCTGGAGAAAAGCGCCGTGTCGCGATGATCGGCTACGGCATTCAGATGCGCACAGTCCTGATCCCGCAGTTCCTCAATCCCGAGAACGCGCCGAACATGAAAATCGTCGCCGTCTGCGACTGCGACCGCG
>JAAZAI010000636.1 GCA_012514445.1 Lentisphaerota bacterium | reverse complement strand
GACGTCATCGTCATCGACTCCGTGGCGGCGCTCACCCCGAAGGCGGAGCTCGACGGCGTGATCGGCGACGCGCACGTGGGCCTCCAGGCGCGGCTCATGTCGCAGGCGATGCGCAAGCTCACCGCCCTGCTGGCGCAGACGAAGACGCTGTGCATCTTCACGAACCAGATCCGCGAGAAGATCGGCGTCATGTTCGGCAGCCCCGAGACGACGCCGGGCGGGCGCGCGCTGAAGTTCTACGCGTCGGTCCGTCTCAACATCCAGCGCATCGGCGCGATCAAGGACACCGCGGGCGCGATGACCGGCAACCGCACGCGCGTCAAGGTCGTCAAGAACAAGGTGGCGCCGCCCTTCGTGGAGGCCGAATTCGACATCCTCTACGACCGCGGCATCTGGTGGCAGGGGTCGGTGCTGGAGGCGGCGATCAAGCAGGGGCTCGTCGTGAAGCGCGGGTCGTGGTTCAGCTACGGGTCGGAGCAGATCGGCCAGGGCGCGGCGGCGTCGGCGCAATTCCTGGAACAGAACCCCGCGACGCTCGAGAAGCTCGTCGCCGAGATGAAGAACTCGGGACGACAGGCCGTGCTTCAGCGCGCGACCGAGGAATGACGGCGGAAGGAACACGATGGCCAACGACGTGAAACCAGACGATGTGAAGCGGCCCGCTCCGGGCCCGAAGCCCGCGGGGCGAGGCGCCGAAGCGGCGGCCCCGCCTCCAGGGCGGATGGTCGGCGCCTGGATCACGGTGATCCTGCTCGCAGGCCTGCTCGCGTCGCTGTGGCTCAACGGCGCCGAGAAGCACGAGCAGATCCCGTACAATCCGGACTTCGTCGAACTCGTTGGCGCCGGCCTCGTCGAAAAGGCGGAAATCTTCCACGACGCGGGCATCAACGTCGTCAAAGGCGAGACCCGGCTGCCCTCGACCGCGACGCCCGAGCAGAAGGCGCTGGCCGCGAAGGCGCCCGTGAAATGGCGCGTCAACATCGGCGAGGCGGATCCCGTCGAGCGGCTCCTCGTCGCGAACGGCGTCGGCGTCGAGCACAAGCGCCAGAACAATCACATGGCGCTGTTCCTCTACAACATCTTCCCCACGCTGCTGCTCATCGGCGTCATCTACTTCGTCTTCGTGCGGCAGATCAAGGCCGCGGGCGGCGGCGCCATGTCGTTCGGCAAGAGCCGCGCCAAGCAGCTCGTGCGCGACGCCAAGAAGGTCACCTTCAAGGACGTGGCGGGCATCCTGGAGGCGAAGGAGGAGGTCGAGGAGATCATCGACTACCTCAAGGCGCCCCAGAAGTTCCAGCGCCTCGGCGGCAAGATGCCCAAGGGCGTGCTCATGTGCGGCGCGCCCGGCACCGGCAAGACGCTGCTCGCCAAGGCGATCGCCGGCGAGGCGGACGTGCCCTTCTTCAGCATCAGCGGCTCCGACTTCGTCGAGATGTTCGTCGGCGTCGGCGCCTCCCGCGTGCGCGACATGTTCGAGCAGGCCAAGAAGAACGCGCCCTGCCTGCTCTTCATCGACGAAATCGACGCCGTCGGCCGCAGCCGCTTCTCCGGCATCGGCGGGGGCCACGACGAGCGCGAGCAGACGCTCAACGCGCTGCTCGTCGAGATGGACGGCTTCGAGACGAACGAGGGCGTCGTCGTCATCGCCGCGACGAACCGCCCCGACGTGCTCGACCCCGCGCTCACGCGCCCCGGCCGCTTCGACCGCCAGATCGTCAT
>JAAZAI010000081.1 GCA_012514445.1 Lentisphaerota bacterium | reverse complement strand
TTTTGAAGGTGATCGACATCGTCGCCTCGGACCCCGCACGCCGCGTGGTCGTCGTGTCCGCCCCGGGCAAGCGCTTCAAGGGCGACGACAAGGTGACCGACATGCTCATCAGTTGCGCGGTGCGCGTTCTTGACGGCGATACCGCCGCCGAGGAGGTCCGCCGGGTGGTGGAGCGCTTCGAGTCGATCCGCGCCGAGCTCGGCCTGGGCGAGGAGCTGGTCGTGTTCGTGCGCGACGAGCTTCGCCGCCGTCTGTCGGCGCCGATCCCCAATCCCGCGGCGTTCACGGACGCGGTGAAGGCGCTGGGCGAGGAGTTCTCGGCGCGTTTCTGCGCCGCGGCGTTCACCCACCGCGGGCATCCCGCCGTCTACGTGGATCCCAAGGACTCCGGGATGCTGCTCTCCGAGGAGTTCGGCAACGCGCAGCTCATGCCCGAGGCCTACGAGCTGCTGCGGGGCACGCTCGCGCCCATCCGGGAGATCGTGGTCTATCCCGGCTTCTTCGGCTACACGCGCGGGGGCAGCGTGGCGACCTTTCCACGCGGGGGGTCGGACATCACCGGCGCGATCCTCGCGGCCGCGCTCAAGGCGGACGTGTACGAGAACTTCACCGACGTCGACTCGGTCTTCCCGGTCGATCCGCGCATCGTGCCCGAGGTGAAGCAGGGCATTACCGAAATGGCGTATCGCGAGATGCGCGAGCTCTCCTACGCGGGCTTCGGCGTCTTCCACGACGAGGCGGTCCAGCCCGCGGTGCGCGCGGCCGTCCCGATCAACATCCGCAACACCAACCGCCCCGAGGCGCCGGGCACGCTAGTCCTGGAGAAGCGCAAGACCGTCCCCGGGCGCGTCATGGGCCTCGCGAGCTCGCGTGGCTTCGGGACGCTTTACGTCAGCAAATACCTGATGAACCGCGAAGTCGGCTTCGCGGCGCATCTCCTCGACATCCTCGCGGACGAGAACATTCCCTTCGAGCACATGCCCACCGGCGTCGACAGCATCTCCGTGGTGCTGCGCGACACCCTCTTCGGCGAGCCCGCCCGCGCGCATGTCATCGGGCGCATCCGCAACGAGCTCGGCGTGGACGAGGTGTTCTACGAGCCGGGCCTGGCGCTGATCATGGTGGTGGGCGAGGGGATGCGCGAGACCGTCGGCACCTGCCAACACGTCGTCGGCGTGCTCTCCCGCGCGGGCGTCAACATCGAGATGATCAACCAGGGCTCCTCCGAGATCAGCATGATGTTCGGCATCCGCGAACCCTCGCTCGAGACGGCCGTCCGGGCTCTGTACCACGAATTCTTCGAGTCGAAGCCATGAAACGGGACATCCAGATCTACGACTGCACGCTGCGCGACGGGGCGCAGGCGGTGGGCATCAGCTTCTCGCGTGGCGGGAAGCTGCGGTTCGCCCACAAGCTCGACGAGCTCGGCGTCGCCTTCATCGAAGGCGGCTACGCAGGCTCGAACGAGAAGGACATGCAGTTCTTCGAAGATATCCGCCGCGAACGTTTCGACACGGCGAAGATCACCGCCTTCGGCTCCACCCGCCGCGCCGGGGTCGCCGTCGCGGAGGACGCCTTCGTGACCGCGCTCCTCAAGGCCGAGACGGAATGGTGCGCGATCTACGGCAAGACGTGGAAGCTCCACGTCGCCGAGGTGCTGCGCACGTCGCTCGCCGAAAACGCCCAGATGATCGCCGACACCGTCGGCTTCCTTCGCCAGCACGGTCGCCGCGTCGTGTTCGACGCCGAGCATTTCTTCGACGGCTACAAGGACGACGCCGCCTTCGCCCTGAAGATGCTGCGCACCGCCGTGGACGCGGGCGC
>JAAZAI010000635.1 GCA_012514445.1 Lentisphaerota bacterium | reverse complement strand
CGGAGCCTCGCGATCCCAGCACTTCGTGCTCCGCCCTGTAGCCGGCCTCGATGAGGCCGGAACATTCCGGGATCGGAGACCCCGGCTACAGGGATGCGCTGGCGCTTCGCAGCAACTGACGACAGAACGACAGGGCAACAGGGGTGTGCGGGATACCCCTGTCTTCCTGTCGTGTCCTGTCGATGCCTGTCGCCGGAATTCCCGGGCGGATGAACGGCCGCCTACACGCCGAGCTTGTTGCGGCGGATCAGCTCGACGTCCGTGAAGGACTTCTTCGCGACGTAGCCGGGGATCGGCTGGATGCGCTCGTGGAAGATGTCCACGAACCAGCCGGGCTGCGGGAAGAAGTGCTCCTCCAGCTCGTACGCGGGCGTGATCCAGTTGCGCGAGCCCAGCACCGCGACCGGCGCGTCGAGATCGTCGAAGCAGAGGTCGCCGATGTTGCGCGCCAGCTCGCTCATGTACGAGCCGCGGTCGCAGGCGTCGCCCGCCACGATGATCTTGCCCGTCTTCTTCACGGACTCGACGACCTTCGCGTAGTTGAACGGCACGAGCGAACGCGCATCGATCACCTCGACGCTGATGCCGTGCTTCTCTTCGAAGATCTTGGCCGCCTCGAGCGCGCGATAGAGCGTCGCGCCAATGCTCAGGATCGTCAGATCCTTGCCGACCTTCTTCACGTCCGGCTCGCCGATGGGGATCTCGTAGCTGGCCGTCGGCACGCCGCCTTCGTGGAACTGCTCGGCCACGTCGTAGATGCGCTGGCTCTCGAAGAAGATCACCGGATCCGTGCCGTTGAGCGCGGAGACCATCAGGCCCTTGGCGTCGTAAGGCGTGGCCGGGAAGACGACCTTCAGGCCGGGGACGTGCGCGCAGAGCGCCGTCCAGTCCTGCGAATGCTGGGCGCCGTACTTGGAGCCTACGGAGACGCGCAGGACGACCGGCATCTTGAGGATGCCCGCGGACATCGCCTGCCATTTGGGGAGCTGGTTGAAGACCTCGTCGCCCGCGCAGCCGAGGAAGTCGGCGTACATGAGCTCGCAGATCACGCGGCCGCCGCTCATCGCGTAGCCGACGGCCGAGCCGACGATGGCCGCCTCGGAGATCGGCGTGTTGAAGAGGCGGTGATAGGGCACCGCCTCGGTGAGGCCGCGGTAGACGGCGAACGCGCCGCCCCAGTCGCGGTTCTCCTCGCCGTAGGCGACGAGCGTCGGGTCCTCGTAGAACTTGTCGAGAATCGCCTCGAAGAGGCCGTCGCGGAGCTGGAAGACCTTGTTCTTCGACACGGGCTTGCCCGCGGCGTCGAACGCGAAGCGCTCCTTCTTGGCGATCTGCTGCACGCGGGGGTTGTCCTCGCGCTTCTGAAGCATGTCGGCCGGGCGGTCCTCCATCTTGGGACGGCGCTCGTTCGAGAACATGAGCTTCTCGATGGCGTCGGGCGCGACGTCGAGGTTCATGCGCGGCGAGACGGCCGGATCTATGGCCAGACGGACGGCGTCCGTGACCGTGCGCACGACGGACTCGTCGGCCGCGGCGAAGTCCGCCTCCTTGACGAGCTTGGCCTCGACGAGCTGGCGGCGGAACGCGGCGATCGAATCCTCCTGCTGCCAGAGCTCCTTCTCCTCGTTGGTGCGGTAGGAGTCGGCGTCGGAGGGGGAATGGCCGGAGTAGCGGTAGGTGATGGTGTCGAGCAGCGCGGGGCCGTTCTTCTCGCGGAGGATCGCGAGCTTGCGGCCCATGGCCTCGATCACGGCGAGCGGGTTGTACCCGTCGACGCGCTCGGCGTGCATCTGCTCGGGGTTGACGCCGGCGCCGATGCGGGCGGGGAACTCGTAGCCCATCGTCTCGCCGCGCGTCTGCCCGCCCATGGCGTACTGGTTGTTCATGACGTTGAAGAGGATCGGCAGGCCGCCCTTCATGTCGCCTTCCCAGAGCGTGCGGAACTGGTCCATCGCCGCCAGGCCCATGCCTTCCCAGACGGGGCCGCGGCCCATCGCGCCATCGCCGATGTTGCAGACGACGACGCCGGGCTTGCGATTGATCTTCTTGAAGAGCGCGGCGCCGACGGAGATGGCCCCGGAGCCGCCGACGATCGCGTTGTTGGGGTAGATGCCAAACGGTGTGAAGAAGGTGTGCATCGAGCCGCCCAGGCCCCGGTTGAAGCCGGTGTCGCGCGCGAAGATCTCGGCCATCGCGCCGTACAGCAGGAAGT
>JAAZAI010000634.1 GCA_012514445.1 Lentisphaerota bacterium | reverse complement strand
CGCGGGCCGCGGCGCGCCGCGCTTCAGGCTCAGCGCGATGCGATGGCGCTGCAGATCGACGTCCTTGACCGTCACCTCGACCTTCTGCCCGACCTTGACGACGGTGTTGGGATCCGAGACGAAGCGGTCGCTGAGCTCGCTGATGTGCACGAGGCCGTCCTGATGCACGCCGACGTCCACGAAAGCGCCGAAGTTGGTGACGTTCGTCACCACGCCCGGCAGCTTCATGCCCGGATGCAGGTCCTCGAGCTTCACCACGCCTTCGGCGAAGCTGAAGGCCTCGAACGCCTGGCGCGGATCGCGGCCCGGCTTCGCAAGCTCGGCGACGATGTCCCGGAGCGTCGGCAGCCCGAGATCCTGCGAGACGTACGCGCCGATGTCGAGCTTGGCCAGCCGCGCCGGCTCGCGCACGAGGTCCGCCACGCCGCAGCCCACGTCCGCGGCCATCTTCTCCACCACCGCGTAGCGCTCGGGATGGACGGCGCTCGCGTCGAGCGGATTCTCGGCGCCCGAGATGCGCAGGAAGCCCGCGCTCTGCTCGAACGCCTTCGGCCCCAGCCGCGGCACGGCGCGAAGATCGGCGCGCGAGGCGAACGGCCCGTGCTCGTCGCGGTGGCGCACGATGTTCTCGGCCAGCGACGGCCCGAGGCCCGACACGTAGGTGAGAAGCTGCTTGCTCGCCGTGTTCACCTCCACGCCCACGGAGTTGACGCAGGACATGACGACCTCGTCGAGTCCCTGCTTGAGACGCTGCTGATCCACGTCGTGCTGGTACTGGCCCACGCCGATGGACTTCGGATCGTGCTTCACGAGCTCCGCCAGCGGATCCATCAGACGCCGCCCGATCGACACGCTGCCGCGCACCGTCACGTCCTTGTCCGGGAACTCCTCGCGCGCCACGTCGGAGGCCGAGTAGATGGAGGCGCCGCTCTCGTTGACGAAGGTGACGACGACCCCGGGCGGGAGCTGGAGCGAACGGACGAAGTCCATCGTCTCACGCCCGTACGTGCCGTTGCCGATGGCGATGGCCTCGACGGCGAATTTCTGGCAGAGCGCCACGATCTTGCCCGCCGCCTCGCGCCGCAGCGCATCCGACTGCGAAAGCTGGACCACGGTGTCGAAGAGCAGCTTGCCCTGCGGATCGAGGCAGACGATCTTGCAGCCGGTGCGGATGCCGGGATCGATCGCGAGCACGGCCTTGCGCCCGAGCGGCGCGGACATGAGCAGCTCGCGCAGGTTCGCCGAGAACACGCCGATCGCCTCCTCGCCTGCCTTGCGGAACGCCTCCATGCGCGTCTCGACCTCCATCGACGGCGCCATCAGCCGCGTGTAGGCGCCCTCGGCCGCCTGCGAGACCTGGGCGGAGAAGGACGATTCGCCCTTCACGAAGCGCCGCTTGAGAAGCAGGACCGCCTCGTCGCGCGACGGACGCACGCTCAACGTGAGGAAACCCTCCTTCTCGCCGCGGAACATCGCCAGCAGCCGGTGGCCGGCCATCGTCGCGAGCGGATCGCAGCAGCCGAAGTAGTCGCGGAACTTCGCGCCTTCCTCCTCCTTGCCCTCGATGACGGCCGCGGAGACCGTGGCGGCGGACGCGAAGAACTCGCGGATCTCCGCGCGGGCGTCGGCGTCCTCGTTGATCATCTCGGCGATGATGTCGCGCGCGCCGGCGAGCGCCGCCTCGGCGTCCGGCACCTCCTTGGCGGGATCGACATAGGCGGCCGCGGCCTCCTCGGCGACGGCGACGTCCTCCTGCGCGAAGAGCGCGAGCGCGAGCGGCTCGAGGCCCCGCTCGCGGGCGACCATGGCGCGCGTGCGCCGCTTGGGACGATACGGCAGGTAAAGATCCTCCAGCGCGGACATCGTCTCGGCCAGCGCGATCTTCTCCGAGAGTTCGTCGGTGAGCAGTCCCCGCTCCTTGAGGGAATCGAGAATCGCCTCGCGCCGCGAATCGAGCTCGGCGAGCCGGGCGAGGGTGTCGCGAACCGCGGCGATCTGGACCTCGTCGAGCTCCCCGGTGGCCTCTTTGCGATAGCGCGCGATGAACGGAACCGTGGCGCCTCCCGCAATCAGGCCGGCCACCGCGTCCACCTGACCCTCGCGCAAACCCAGCGACTGTGCAACTTGCTTTGTATGATCGATCTTCATCTCGTTATCAAATGATCTGTTGGGCCATCCCGGCCGTGCTCCCCGGCACCATCCGGGTCTACGGAGGGACAGTATACCCCAGACCGCCCCCGGGATCAAAGCCGAAAACCGGATATTTCGCATCTTGGCTCGAAAACTGCTTTTCGCCTTGACAGGCTTTTTTTGGTGAAAAAAAAGACTATGTTCGGCCTGCTGACAGCGCTCCTCGTCCATGGCGCTTCTGCCATGAACGCCTCCTACGTCTGGCTCGAGGGCGAAAGCGGCCAGACCGACATCCCCGTCAACAACGCGGGCTGGGGCAACGCCGAATTCCTCTCCCAGGGCAAATGGATGCAGGTGCTCGTGGAGGCGGACAAGGTCGCCACGGTCGTCCCCGCGAACGGCGCGATCATCCGCTATCCCTTCTCCCTCGACGCGGCCGGCTCGCGCGAGGTCTGGGGGCGCATCGGGTACGAGTTCGCACGCTCGCCGTTCGAATGGCGCGTCGACAACGGCGACTGGCGGAGCGTCTCGCCCCAGGATCTCACCACGGATCTGATGCCCCTCGACTTCTGGTGCGAAGTCGCCTGGCTGAAGTTCGGCGACGTCAATCTCGCCGCCGGCGCGCATGCGCTGGAGATCCGCCTGCCGCGACCGACGAAGGCCGACGGCAAGCCCGACCGCCTGCTCTTCGCCTGCGACGCGCTCTGCATCGCCGCGAAGCCGTTCCGCACGAACGGCCGGTTCAAGCCCGACGAGAGCGGCCGCGACAACGAGGACGAAGCCGCGACGAAGCACGTCTTCCAGCTCCGCGAGTCCGCGGGCGCCGCACGCGCGTCCGTCGCGCTCAAGGGCGTCTGGGAAATCGCCCGCGACGACGAGCAGTCGCCCGGCGAAGTCGCCGAGCCGATCAAGACCCTGCCACGCGACCCCGTCTTCCGCGCCATCGCCGTCCCGGGGGACAAGGGCGAGCTGCGCAAGGATCTCGAATTCGCCCACCGCGTCTGGTACCGCACGCGCGTCAGCGTTCCCGCCTCGTTCGCGGGACGCTCCTTCCAGATCGAGTTCCCGCTCAACAACCTCAACACGACGGTCTATGTCAACGGCCGTCTCTGCGGCTTCGAGAAGAACCCCTTCTGCCGCTTCGCCATCGACGTCACCGCCGCGGTCAGACCCGGCCAGGACAACGAAATCCTCGTCGGCATTCGCGACGCCTGGTACGGGCGCAGCGCCGATCCCGCGAACCCGATGAAGCTGCGCAAGACGTTCCACTTCCCGCGCAAGCTCCTGAGCGACGGCTTCCAGGATCTCGACTACCCTGTCTGGAACTGCCCCCAGTCCGGCCTTCTCGCCACGCCCGTCTTCCACGCCGCGGGCGCCGTCTACGCCGCCGACGTCTTCGTCAAGCCCTCGGTGGCGCGCAAGACGCTCGAGAGCGACATCACGCTTCGCAACACCGCCGCCGCCACGCGATCCCTCGCGATCCTCCGCGAGGCCGTTGACCCCGCCACGGGAGAGATCGCGGCAAAGTCCGGGCCGATTGCCGTCGCCCTCCAGCCGGGCGAATCGAAGACAGTCCCCGCCGCCATCGCCTGGGCCGCGCCGAAGCTCTGGTGGCCGGACAGCCCGACGCTCTACACGCTGCGCACCACGGTGCTTGAAAACGGCCGGCCCGTTGATATCCGGGAGACCCCCTTTGGCTTCCGCGAATGGACCGTTCGCGGCACGCAGTTCCTGCTCAACGGCGTCCCCTGGCGGATGTGGTCTGACCTCAGTCCCTCGGGCGCGACGCCCGCGCTGTGGGTCGAGAGCTACCGCGCCCGCAACCAGCGCGCCTACCGCTTCTCGACGGCGGGCCAGGCCTCGCACCGCACGCTCTGGTTCGATCTCGAACCGCACGAGGCCCTTGCCTTCTTCGACGCGAACGGCATCGTCGTGCGCCGCAACACAACGCTCGACGGCGAGATGATCGGCTACCAGTTCCACGAGAAGGATCCCGCCGTCATCGCGCGGCAGGGCGGCTCGAAGCTCAAGCTCGCGCTGATGAAGAACTGGACCGACCAGTGCGTCGCCCAGATCAAGGGCGAGCGCAACCACCCGTCCATCCAGATCTGGACGATCGAGAACGAGTTCGCCTTCATCAACTTGATCAACCTGCTCGGCGGCACGCCCGACATGGATGCCTACGAAGCCGAGATCAAGAAGGCGCACGACGCCGTCATGGCCGTCGATCCGACGCGCAGCGTGATGATCGACGGCGGCGGCGCGCTGAAGGACAATTCGCTCGGCGTTCACGGCGACCACTACGTCGCCACGCTCGACACGCGCTACCCCGACCTCGCCTACGCCGCCTTCCCCGAAGGCGGCGGCCGCGGCCGCTGGACGTGGGACGCGCAGCGCCCGCGCTATCTCGGCGAGGACTTCTACGCGGCCGGCATCCAGCCCGCCGAGTTCGCCCCGTGGGGCGGCGAAGTCGCCTTCCAGGGCAAAGCCGCCGCGCGCGAAACCGTAGGCCTCTGCACCCGGATGCTCAATGAAGGCTACCGCTGGGGCGGCCACTACGCGGCCTGGACATTCTGGCTCGCGGCCGACGGCGGCCGACGGCAGTGGGAGGCCTACGCCCCGCAGGCCGTCTTCTGCCGCCAGTGGGACTGGACCTTCGGCTCGGGCCAGACGATCAAGCGCACCTTCGGCGTCTTCAACGACACGCGCCACGCCGAACCGCTGACCTTCACCCGCACGCTCGCCATCGGCGGGAAGGACGTCTACGCGAAGACCTCAGTCCACCACGTCGCGCCGGGCGCCGCCGAAAAGTTCGACGAGGCGATCCCCATGCCCGCCGTCGCCGTCCGCACGGAAGGCGTGCTCGCGCTGACGCTCGCCGCCGGCAATCGCGAAATCTTCCGCTCGGAGAAGGCGGTGTCGATCCTGCCCCCGCCCGCGCTGCGCGCGCCCGTCTCCGCCGGCGCCATCGCCGTGTTCGATCCGCGCGACGCGGTGGCGCCGACGCTCGCGAAGCTGCGCGTGCCCTTTGCCCGCATCGCCTCGCTCGCGAACCTCCCCGCCGACGCCAAGGTGCTGCTCGTCGGGCCGGACGCGCTGACGCCAGCCGACAGCACGTCTTCCGCGCTCGCGGCCTACGCAGCCGACGGTCGCGCCGTCGTCGTGCTCGATCAGACGCATCCGCTCAAGTACCAGGCGCTGCCCGCGACCATGGAAACGGTGACGACGAACGGGGCGCCCTGGGCCGCCAGCGGCAGCACGGGCTTCATCGAAGACGCCGCGCATCCCGTCTTCGCCGGGCTTGCGGACAAGGACTTCTTCACATGGGGCGGCGCCGACGCGCCGATGTACCGCCAGGCGTACGTCAAGCCCGAAAAGGGCGCACGAAGCCTCCTGCAGGTCGGCCCGCGCCTCGGCAACACCGCGCTCGTCGACGTCCCGGCCGGCAAGGGCGTGCTCCTGCTCTGCCAGCTCGCGATGGGCGGACGATTCGAAGCCAACGCCGCCGCGCGGCAGCTCCTGCTGAACCTGCTCGCGACCGGTCTCGCGCACAAGCAGACGTTCGCCGGCGTCGCCGCCGTCCTCGCGAACGACGATCTGGCGAAGGCGCTCGACGCCATCGGCCTGCGCCACACGCGCGCCGCCGATCCGCTCGCGGCGATCACCGATCCCGCGACCTCCATCGTCATCGTCTCCGCGACCCCGAAGCATCTCGCGGCGCTCGTCGGCGCGATGCCCAAGGTCGAGGCGTTCTGGGCGCGCGGCGGCACGATCCTCTTCCACGGCCTCGCCCCCGAAGGTCTCGCCGACTTCAACCGGATCGTGGGGGTCGAACACCTCATCCGCCCCTTCCGACGCGAGCGCGTGCAGCTCCCCGCCGTTCGCGACCCGCTCACCGCCGGGCTCTCCAACGTCGATGTCGTGATGCTCTCCGGAAAGCGCGTCTTCGGCTTCCGCGCGGACGAATACACCGTGGACGACGCCTTCACGTACATCGTCGACCTCGACGAGATCGCCCCCTTCGCCACGAGCGAGTTTGGCGGCTACGGACAGATCGTCAACGGCTTCATCGGCGCCGACGGCTGGCCGTTGATCATCGACTTCCCGATGCCCGATCCTGGCCAGAGCGCGCCGATCGTCCTCAAGCTCCCGCGCGAGGAGACGATCGAGGAGATCGTCTACGACCCGTCGGTGAACTACAACCCCACGACGAAGCTCGCCGTGCGCTTCGACGGCGGCGAGTCGCTCGAATTCCCCATCACGCCCGACGGCGAGGCCTGCGTCCTGGCGATCGATCCGCCGCGTCGCGCGCGCGAGATCGCGCTGGAGCCGTGCGGCTGGGAGATGGTGCCGGGCAAGACCCGCTACCAGGGCATCG
>JAAZAI010000080.1 GCA_012514445.1 Lentisphaerota bacterium | reverse complement strand
GGAGACGCGGAGAGCGCGGAGCCGTGATGCGTGAGCATGTTGACTTGCCAAAAATATTGGGTATCTGGATTCGCCTTCCTCCGCGATCTCCGCGCCTCCGCGAGGTTCCTCATCTGCCTCCGTTCAGGACCTGATTGTAATCTCGAAACTTTTCTTCAAGACTACAAGGGGACCACGGTGGACGAGAGCGGCGACGCGGACGGTTGACGATTACGATTAGGATTACCATTAGGATTACGATTACGATTATGACTGGGATTACGATTACGATTACGATTATGATTATGATTATGATTATGACTGGGATTACCGCCCCTATCGGAGCAGGCAATCCAGAATCACAAATCAAAAATCAAAAATCACAAATCCACGCTCCCATATACTCACGCCCACACACTCTCTCCCGCCCCGCTAATCCCTGTTTCGGCGCTGCGAGAACAACCACTGCAAGGCCGTTTCATCGGCGAAGGACGGGGTCCAGGCGTTGTGCCCCGCGTTCGGAAGCTCGCGGTAGACAACCTGCGTGTTGCCGACCTGCTTCAGGGCGGAGGCGATGTCGCGCGCCCGGCAGACGGGAACCGCCGGATCGTCATCCCCATGAATGATGTACGCCGGCAGCCTGGCCAGATTCGGCGCCTGACCCGTGTCGGCCCCGCCGCAGATCGCCAGAATTCCGGCAAACGTCGTCGGATATCGCGAAACGAGGTCCCAGGCGCCATACCCTCCCATCGAAATTCCACCGGCGTAGATGCGGCTGCGGTTGATAGGCAATTCCTTCAATTTCGACTCAAACAACTCCATCAGCCGGCGCATGTGCGTCGAGGGTTCGTCCGGCAGGCTGTGACTCGAACTCTCCCAGGGCACGTCGACCCATTTGCACCCTTCCGCGCATTGCGGAAAGAGGACCACCGCCTTTTCGCCGTGTCTGGCAAGGTATCGCTTCAGGGGCGGGCCGGGGATCCGGACGGGCTTCCAGTTGTCCGTGCCGACCGACCCCGCGCCGTGCAGGAAGACGAGCAGCGCGTAGTCCCCGGGCAGATCGTCGCCAGCCGTGTACTGGCAATACGGCAGCGTCCCGCCGTCCGAAGCGGCAAAGGTCAACAGCTTGACGCCCAGCCGCAAGACCGACGCCTCGGTCTCGACGAGTTCGTCGGCGCTCGTGTGAATGCTCGGCTCGGACATGCTCAATCTCCCGTGACGCGGATGTCGCAGTCCGGAAACATCGGATTGCGGATTCCTTGTGGCGCGCCGTCGAGCTCCAGTTTCAGGACCCGCGGCAGTTCATCGTCCCGTTTGGGCGGCAACCCGCACAGCGTGATGCGGTCGCCCTCCTGCCTGAAGTCGAAGGCCTTGCCGGTGGCCAGCAGGCTGATGCGCTCGACGCGATTTCCGATCCCGCAGATCTTCCGCTCGCGCCCGCGATGCTCGTCGATCAGGCGGATGTAGGCCGTGCTCCCCTGTGCGGTCGAAATCTCCTGGTCGAAGTAGTTGAAGGGATGGGGCTGCGCGCCATAGACGGCCTCGCCGTTGACGCGGAGCCAGCCGCCGACGGCCTTCAGCGTCTCCAGCGCCTCCGGCTGGAGGCTTCCGTCCGCCCGCGGGCCCACGTTGAGCAGCAGGTTCCCGTTGTTGTGCGCAAGCTTTGTCAGCAGCTCCACGACCTGCGTCGGGGTCTTCCAGTTCGCGTCGAACGCGTTGTAACCCCACGAATCGTTCAGCGTGTAGCAACTTTCCCACAACTTGCCCGCGGCGCCGCCCGCGTGCTGTTCGCAGGAATGGACGTCGTTGTCCACGCGGCAGCGACTGACGAGAAGCCCGGGCTGCAACTTCCGGATTTCGGCATGCAGCTTCTCCACCTCCCACGTCTCGGGCGGGGGAGCGCCGTCGTAGAAGAGATAGTCGATCGGGCCGTAGTCGGTCATCAGCGCGCGGATCTGGCGGTGCGTGCGCTCGACGAAGACCTTCCATTCCGGCGCGCCGGGGCCCTTCCGGTAATTCGGTTCGCACCAGTTCATGACCGAGTAGTAGAGCCCGACCCCGAGCCCGAGTTCGCGGCAGGCGCGGCAGTGTTCCGCGACGAGTTCATGGCCGATGAAGTGGCCGTCGTGATGCCGGGTGGTGAGCACCACGTACTTCATGCCGCAGTC
>JAAZAI010000633.1 GCA_012514445.1 Lentisphaerota bacterium | reverse complement strand
CGTCGTCGACTGCCGGCGCGGCTCGTCGGCGTTTGGCCAGTGGATCGGCATCGAGCTCTCGGCGGAGGGCGGCGAGGAACTGTTCGTGCCGGAGGGCTTCGCGCACGGTTTCCACGTGCTCAGCGAGACGGCCTCCGTCGTCTACCAGTGCAGCGACTACTACCACCCCGGCGACGAGTACGGCCTCAACTGGGCGTCGAAGCGCCTCGGGATCGACTGGGCGGTCAAGACCCCCGTGCTCTCCGGCAAGGACGCGGCGCTGCCGATGTTCGAGGACGTGGCAGAGTCCGATCTTCCCGCCTAGGGCGTTTCCACATGAAGGCCTGGCAGAAGAACGTCCTCAAGCTGGCGCTCACGGCGCTGATCCTGGGCTTGCTCTACCGCAAGGTGGACCTCGAGGGCTTCGCGAAGATCCTGCGCGGCGCGCGGCTCTGGCCGCTCACGGGCTTCTTCGCGATCTGCGGCGTGAACATGTGGCTGAGCTCTTCGCGCTGGGGGCTGCTCCTGCGGGCCGACGGGCTGGACATCCCGACCTCGAAGCTCTTCGTCAGCCACTGGATCGCCTCGTTCTTCAACTTCTTCATGCCGTCGAACATCGGCGGCGACGTGTATCGCATCGCGGACATCGCGAAGAAGAGCGGCAAGCCGGTGAACACGGTGGCCTCGGTCTTCGCGGATCGCCTGACGGGCTTCATCGCGATGTCGCTGCTGGGCTTCGTCTTCCCGCTGGCGGGGCTGCGCGAGGTGCCGCCGGAGCACCGCTGGAAGCTCGCGATCCCGCTCGTCGTGTTCCTCGGCTTTCTCGTGGTGGCCGCGCTCGTGTGGCAGCAGGGGGCGATGCGGGCTTGCGCACGGCTGCTGCCCGGCAAGCTGCGCGCGAAGGTCGACAAGATCCTCGCGCTCTTTCTGGAGTCCGTCCGGCAGTACGGGAAGGATCCGGCGGTGCTGGCGAAGTGCCTGGGTCTTTCGCTCCTCTTCCAGTTCCTGGTGATCGCGGCTGTCTTTTGCGTCGGCACGTCGCTGCGGCTGGGGATCCCGTTCTTCAGCTACTGCGTGTTCGTGCCGCTCGTGTGCCTGCTGGAGTCTGTGCCGAGCACGATCAACGGCATGGGCTTCCGGGACGCCGGGTACATCATGTTCTTCTCCGCCGCGGGGCTGGCGGACCCGACGGCCGCCGCGCCGGCGATGTCGCTGCTGTACATGACGCTGACGCTCGTCTACGCCTCCTGCGGCGGGGCGCTGTTCCTGCGACGGATCCGCCGCGCGTAGGCGGCGGCGCTGCCGCCTCGCCAGAGGCGGAGCCAGGGTTCAGGGCTCAGGTATTTCTATCTGAAATCAGGAAATCAAGAAGCGATGCGGAGCCAACATCCATTCCGGATTTCCTGATTTCAAATTGATCCCTTCGTTGCAGGGCGCTTCCGGGATTTGCGTGTGAAAAAGCAGTGGAAATTGGTGAGCACAAGATGTTCCAGGGTCGATTGAGCGGGCTGACTAAGCGTATGGGGACAAAGAGTAAAGGACTAAGAGTAAAAGGCGAAGTGTCGCTTCGCGCGTTCAACACGCTTAGTCCCCACTCTTCGTCTGATACGCTTAGTCCCGACTCTTCGTCTGATACGCTTAGTCCCCACTCTTCGTCTGATACGCTTAGTCCCCACTCTTAGTCGTAGCCTCGTGGCATCCATGATCGCAGAATGTCCAAGGAAAACCACACGGAAATCCCGGAAGGCCCCCATTTTCGAGATATTCTCACGACATCAGATTCCGCGTGTCCTTCTTGCGGTCGGGGTGAAGAATCTGGTAACATCGAACCGTTCATGTCTCATGGCGTATGCAAACGTGTTTCGCCTCATCCTCCCATCTGAAGTCAACCGACACATCCTTGCTCAGAGACCATGCTCCTACCTCGCCCGAGAGCGTACGTCGATTGGGTTGTTCCACTCGACGACCAAGGCCGTGAAATCGGCGCCTGCCACGATCCGGAGTCCTATCGACGCTATCTGGAATGGCTCGCCGACTATTTGTATTTCACAGACATTTCCATTCCGGAGAACCAGAAGCCCCTGCTCGCCGAGTTCGAAGCCAAGGGCGGAATCGAGAGCGCGGTTTTCTGGACTTCAGATGAATTGGGAATGTCATGCTGGGACGTGAGCCTGATTGAGGAAGAATATCTGTCTGGAGCGTCCTATGGCGAATTTCATGCAAACCAGCTCAAGACGTGGGACGAACTGCCTGAAGACTGGCGGCAGGAAATCGAAGAGGCAAGCGAGGATTTCTTCATTTCCGAGGCTGATTACGACCGGATCGGACTCGAGGCGCTCGAAGCCCGAAAGGTTCCAAGCCATATCAAGCATTCGGACATTCCTTATCGTCCCGTCTTCGCGAAATTGCTGAAGTCCGTTGAAACCCGGGAGGAGCGGATTGCGCACTTGGATTATTTCTTCAGCAACATGAACGACTGTGCTTCGAAATAGAACAATTGAGAGGAATCGCCCAGGCTCGGAGAAAGACGTCGGACATCGACGATTTCTTGACCTGAGCCGGTTGAAATCATAGACTGTCTTCACATGTCCAAATACGACCACCTCTCACACGACGAGCTTGTCCGCCTTCTGGAAGCCCGCGACCGCCGCGACGCCACGCGCTTCGGCCTCGTCTGGGAGGCCAACGAGATCGATCGCGACAAGGCCGTCAACGCCGACTTCGTCTCCCTCGATCTCCAGCCCGAGCACAGCGTCGGTACCGCGCCGTGGCGCAACCTCGTCATCGAGGGCGACAACTTCGACGCCCTGCGCTACCTGCGCATGACCCACGCCGGCCGCGTCAAGTGCATCTACATCGACCCGCCCTACAACACCGGCAACCGCGACTTCGTCTACAACGACCGCTTCGT
>JAAZAI010000079.1 GCA_012514445.1 Lentisphaerota bacterium | reverse complement strand
GGCGGCGCGGTAGATGAAGGAGGCGGCGGTCTTGCCGGCGGTCACCATTTCGCTTCCGACGCCGATGGCGACGACGTGGTAGGCGCCGCCCTCCTTCAGCGGCGCGGGGAGCGTCAGCTCGACGACCGTGCGCGTGAGGCTGCGGATGTCGGCCGCCTTCGGGGCGGCGAAGCCTTCGGGAACGGTGAACTCCGCGTTCTTCCGCTCGTTGAGGATCGCCGCCTTGACCGGTCGCACGAAGTCGCGGTAGGCATAGGCCGGGTCGCCCTCGCCGATGATGCGGTACGCCTCCGCTTTGCCGGCGGCGCCGGTCATCGACGCTCCGATGACGACCTGAACGGTCGTGGGCGACGTCGCGCCGGCGCGGCGCAGTCCATGCGCCTGGAGCGCCAGCGGCTTGAGATCGGCCAGCCGCGCGACGCCGGGATCCGCGTCGAGGGCGGCGGCGGCGCTGTCGACGTGGATGTCCGCGGCCAGGGCGATCGATGCGGCGAGGGCGATCATCGAGGCTGCTGCAAGCAGGCTTGTTTTCATCGTGGCTTCTTCCTTCAGGCAGGTGTGTTTCTACCGGAGCCGTTGAACCAATTCATGGCGGGCATTCTGCCATCGCGATGGATAATAGTCAAGCAAAAACTATTTTTGGCTAGCCGATGGGGCTCCCGGCCCCCGAGTCGAATGCGCCTCGACTTCCCGTTCAGCAGAATCGTCGAACCGCGATCCGGAAGCAAGCCGGTTGTTTCATGAAAAAAAACTACTTGCTAAGCGTCTCATAATCGTCTTGAGTGAAAACAAGCGTGTTTTGGTCGCTTCTATTATGAGACGCTTAGCGTTTCAGCAGGATGTACCGCCCCTGCCGGGGGGGCAGCGTGAGTTCCAGACGCCACCACCCGGGGCGTGCCGCCTGGAGGTCGACGCGCTCGCCGGTCGCGAGATCGTAGCCGGATGCGATCGAGGTCTCGGCGCGAAGCGAGAAGACGACCGGCACCGCCTCCGGGCGGTGGCTGAAGGCGAGCAGGAACCGGTGCGATCCGCGCCGGACGACGCTCTTCCAGGCATTGGCGTGCCCGGTGTCGAGGTTGTTCGGGCGAACGCCGACGACCTTCAGAAAACGCGTCAGCGTATGGCGACCGTAAGTTGCGTCGCGTTCGCAGTGGATGGCCCCGTCGAGACTGTCGGCGAGCGTGTCGTAGCCGGCGAACCAGAACGCGCCGCGTCCGACGGGGTGCCGGACGAGAAGCGGTGCTCCGTGTTCGTCCGTCACCGCCACATCCCCCGGAACGTCGACGGATCGCGCCCGGCCTCGCGAAGCGCCGCCGCCCATCGCCTGCGGCCAGTGTGCGACGCGCTCGCCGCGTTCGCCGTAGCGGACGTCGGGAAGGCCGAGCGATTCGCGGAGCGGCAGACCCTCAGCGGCCACGGTTCCGGGAAAGAGCAGCAGATTGCACCCGCGTTCCACTGCGGAACGCAGGCGAGACCACCAGGCGGCGTCCTGCGGGACGAGACATCCGCTGCCGCCGCCTGTGATCGTGCCAGGGGCGCCCCAGGGGTCGGGCGGGAGGACGACGGCCTTGTAGCCCGCGAAGTCGTGGCGATGCGCGGGTTGCAGCAGATCGACCTCGACGTCCAGTCGCGACCCGACTTGCGCGAGCGACTGCCAGGCGTTCCACTCCAGCCGGTCGAAGATCGCGACTTCCGGCATCTCGCGCCGGGCACCCATCACGGTGCGGCGGATGAAGCCGATGCGCGCGACGTCGTCGCCGTCCACGCCAAGATCGACGCCGGGCAGGGAGAGGTAGTCCGCGTCGAGGCGCAGGGACTGGAAGAGGGCGTCGTCGTATTCCGGATAGCGCGCGCCGACCTGCCAGGCTTCACCTCCCCAGCTTGCGCCGGCGTTGTGGAGGCGGCACAACTCGTCCTCCTCCGTTGGCTCTTCGTGGCGATGGCGTTTTTTCACGTCGAGTCCGAAGGAGGACAAGTCGGCGATGGAGCCAGCGCCGTGTCCCGGCAAATCGTCTGGAATCTTTTTGGGGCAGGCTTTGCGGAGGATCGCCTCCACTTCGTGGACGCCCTGCTGGACCGACCACTGGCGAAACGCCAGATACTCCCGCCACATCGGAATGTCCGCGGGTGTGGGGACGCGGAAGTCCTCCGGGGTCTCAACGCCCTTGCGCACGAGAAACTGGCGGAAGGCGGCGGCCTCGTGCGGGGAGTAGTCGAACAGGGTGTTGTCGCCGCCGTAGTAGAAATACCCGTAGGGGAAGTCGGAGTTGCCGAAGTCGATCACCATGCGATCAAGTTCGGGCGCATCCGCATAGCGGCGCCCGAACGCCTCGACCATGGCGAAATAGTGGCGGCGGTAGAACGGGCTCCACAACGTGGGGAAGTTCCCGACACGTCCATCGACGGCGATCGCCGGTTCCCGCAGCGTCCACGCGGGGACGCCGGCGTCGCCCAGACCGGAGCCCCGGGTGGTCGGAAACATCCAGAAGCGCAGGCGCAGGCCGCAGTTTCGCGCGAAGGCGAGCATGGCGTCGGGGAGGGTCCAGTCGTAGCGTCCCGGTTCCGGCTCCACGTCCTCCCAGGGGATGTTGACGCGCACGTATTGGCACCCTCGCCCCTGCATCTCGCGGCAGAATGCGAAGAAGGCTTCCACGGGCCTGCCGCCAGGAAACGACCAGTAGGTGGAGAAGCCGTAGCCGGGAAAATCGGGGGCGTCGTCGGGAAGCACGTATTCGGCGATTTCGTGGCGGGCTTCGCCGCCGCTGTCTCGCGTCGCGACGAGGACGTGTCGATGGATGCCGAAGGAACGCGGAGGGAGAGGCAGCGGGATGTGGTGCTCGCCCGGCGGCAGGTCATGCGAAGGCCCGGTGTCGCGTCCGTCGAGGCGAAGCGTGATCCGCATCGGCGCGTTGCCGAGATTGCGCACGCAGGCGGAGACGGCGGTGGCGTCGTTTTCGCGATGGACCGGCGTCACGTCGAGGCGCACGGCGAGATCGCGCGGCCGACACCAGTCGACCAGGCGCTGCAGCAGCGGATTCATGCCCCGCCATTCCCGCGTGAGCAGTCCGGGGTCGTGCCGCCACGGGAGGTCGCAGACGCCGGCCGTGTTTTCCCGGGGTTCCCCGCCGTTGAAGGCGACCATCGCGAACCGCGCGCCCAGAAACGGAGCGCCGTGTCGTTCGACCGCGATGACGGGCGTCGCGTGCCACGCCATGTCGCGGTCGTTGGAAATCAGCAGGCGATGGACGATGTCCGGCGGGTGAGACGTGATGCGCAGCGCGGGGAGGATGCGGCTCGCGAAGAAGGCGGGGTCCGGCAGGGCGTCCCATCCGAGGATGTCGCGGCCGCTGGCCGAGAGACCGTCGATGCGGAACGGGCCGCTCCCCCGCGTGAGTCGGAGCCGGTCGCCCTGCATGTTGCGGAGCGGATACCAGGGCCCTTGGTGGGGGAGGTCGCCCAGCACGACGAGCCCGCCGCCCGCGGCGTGGAATCCGACCATCCCCGCGAGCGCCGCCTCGCTGAACGTGCCGTCGACATACGGCAGCACGAGCACATCGGCCTGACGCCGGTCAAGCCGCGCAAGCCCGGCGGCGTCCACGGTGGCGGCGTCGTGATTTGCCGCGCTTAGCGCCGCTGCGGCGTCGGCGGCGGTGTAGGTGGGCATGGCCTTGAAGGCGGGATCGTGGAAGACGGCGATGCGCATTGTCGGGGTTACGGGCGGTCGGGGAGCAGGGCGCTCACTTCGTCTCAAGCGCGTAGAGCGAGGCGTAGAGCATGGCGGAGGCGCCGATCGTCTCGGTGATCGTGAATTCGCTGGAGATCTCGGCGCCGCCGTTGCCGAGGTCGCGCCAGCGGCGCAGGCGCGGGCGCCCGGCGGGATGCCAGTTGGCGGGGTCGCGGTCGGTCAGACCGTAGATGGTGATGCCCTGAACCGTGCCGCCGCGCTTGCCGGGCTTCTCGTACAGGAACGCCGAGATTTGCGGGTGCAGCGGGGGACGCGCGCCCATGCCGGTGATGAAGGTTTTGGAGAGCGGGTTGCAGCCGAGCTGGAAGTCGGCGTTCAGGCTGGCGCCGTCGAGGTACTTCTGCTCCCCGGTGAGCCACCAGGCGCGCAGCAGGACGTCGGCGTGGTGGCCGCCGCCGTTGGCATTGCCCCAGCCCATGCCGCGCGCGCTGTCGCCGCCCCATCGATAGGCGTCGCCGTCGAGCCGCTTGTCGAGCTGGACGTCGGCCGAGCGGACGATGTCGTCGCGGAATTTCTTCTGGATGTCGGCCTTCACGCCGGGAAGGGTGCAGCGAAGATACGGCCAGCGGAACAAGGGGCTGTGGTGCGCCGTCTTCCAATGCACGCGGACGCCGTCCGCGTCGAGACGGACAATGGCGTCTTGGTAGCGGGCGTCGCCCGTCGCGCGGTAGAGCGCCCCGGATGCCCAGAGCAGGAAGGAGCTTCGCGATTCGGCCTTGGGATCGGCAGGCTGCTTGACGGCCCAGTCGTAGGCGAGGGCCGCCGAATCGAGGTAGCGCTTCGCGATGGCGGCGTCGTGCTTCGCATAGAGTCGCGCGAACGACGCGGCGGTGGCGGCGTATTCGAAGTTCGACTCCACGTCCGGCTGGAAAATGCCGTAGGGGCCCCATTTGACCTGGTTTTGGCGTCGTGAGTCCTGGTCGTTGCACCGGCCCTTCGGCACGGCGCCATCGGCGGTCTGCTGTTCGCGCCAGAAGCGCAGTGCCCATTCGGCCTCGTCGAGCAGATCGGGAATGCCGTTGCCGCTTTCGGGAATGTTCAGGTCGCCGTCCTTGAAGGCGGCGGGGGCCATGTCGAAGGCGTCGAGATTCTCCGCCGTGGCGCGCAGGTGGTAGGTGAAGCAGTCGAAGTCGGCCGCGTCGTGGTAGCCGCCGCGGTACTCGCGCTTGGCCTCGCCCGTCTCGGGCCGGTACGAGGCGTCATCGGCCATCTTGCCGGACTCGTAGACCCAGAGATGGCAGGCCGGCTTTTCGAACGTCGTGAAAGGTTTCTGAAGCGGGAAGCCGCAACGCTGGTGGTAGAACGCGCGCTGGGTGTGGACATACAGGTCGCGGACGGGTTCGCCTCCGACGGCGAACGAGGCCGAGCGCCCGAGACCGGGAATGCGGACGTGGAAGCGGCCTGTCTTCAGCGCGGCCAGATCCATCTCGCGGACGCGTTCGCCGGTGTTGCCGGCCGGGTCGGGGCGGTCGGCGAGAGCGCCGTTCAAAACGGTTTTGCCCGTGGCCTCGTCCACGACCTCGAAGCGGTCGAGCGTGGCGTAGTCGACGGCGCCGAGATCGCCGGCCCACCAGCCCAGATAGGCGTAGCGTTTTTTGGCCAATGGGCTGTAGGCGACCTGGTTGACCTTGATCGCCGGGGTGGCGGT
>JAAZAI010000632.1 GCA_012514445.1 Lentisphaerota bacterium | reverse complement strand
GAGCTGCTGGTCGAGTCCGTCGAGGCGTATCACGCAAGCTACATGACGATCCACCATGATCCGAGGCGCGAACTCGAGATCCTCGGGACGGACACGGTCGCGCGCATCAACCGTCGGCTCGGTTACCGCTTCCAGGCGCGCGAGGTCTCCTGGCCCGCCACGATCAGGGTCGGCGACGGCGGCGAGACGTTCGCGGTTGGCTTTTCGTTCGCAAACGCGGGCGTCGCGCCGTGCTATCGCGACGCCTATCCGGCGCTGACCCTGAAGGGCCCGAAGGGCGTGGTCGCGGTCCTCGCGGACGACGGCTTCAACCTGAGAACGCTCGCGACCGCCGCGCCCGGTAAGGCCGAGGCGAAGCGTCACGAGAAGACGTTTCGGCTCGGACGCTGGAGCGCGCCGACCTTCGACGAGGGCGAATACGACGTCTACGTTTCCGTCGGCAAGGCCGACGGCACGCCCGTCTACGAATTGCCGCTTCCGGACGGCGACGGGCACCGCCGCTACCGCCTCGGCAGGACGCGTCTCGTCTATCCGACGCCCCTCAAGCGCCACGCGCTGAAGCCGTGATATCATGGGATACCCCCTAGTCTTATGGGGTGGAAAGAGCCCTCCGAGTTTGCTAAAATAGCGGAAATTCCGACGAAATGGAAAAGGAGAACCAAACGATGAAGGAGAACCAAACGATGAGAAATGATATTTTAACTTGGGCGTGTGTGGCGGCGCTCGTGGCGTTGCCGACGCTTGCCGCGCCGGCGGCGGCGGTGAAGCCGGTCGTCGTGACGCTGACGTTTGACGACGGGCCGAGGGGCCATGCCACGGAGGTGGCGCCGCTTCTTGAGAAGTACCGGTTCCCGGCGACGTTCAACGTCGTTACTGACAAGGTCGGGAAGCCGGGGTTCCTGACCTGGGATGACATCCGCTCGCTCTATCGCGACGGCTTCGAGATCGCATCGCACACCGTCACCCATCCGAACCTCGCCGCGCTGATGAAGGAGGGCAAGGCGGATGCCGTGCGCCGCGAGATCGTCGAGTCGCGGGATGCGATCGCGCGCGAGATCGGCGTCGCGCCGAAGTTCCTCTGCCATCCGGGCATCCAGACGAGCCCCGCGGTCGAGGATCTGATCCGCGCCTGCGACATGGAGCCGATGGCGACCTGCCGCCGGAACTTCGGCGCGGAGACCGTGCCGGGCACGGCGACCTCGGTCGGTGCGTTCCTCGACTCGCTCGATCCCGAGAAGACGCCAGCCGTTGACATCCTCTTCCACGGCGTTTCGCCGACCTCGGGCGGCTGGAGCGCGATGACGAACGCGTCCTACTTCGCGAAGTCGGTCGAGGAGATCGCCCAGCGCGTCCGGAGCCGCAAGATCCGCGTCGTCGGATATCCCGAGTTCCACCGCCTCGCGCGGACGAAGGACATCACGAAGGACTGGCTCGTGCAGCCCGTCGCCGTGCCGAAGGGCTGGACGCTTGAGAAGGAGATTCCCTGCGACGAGAGTAAGTGGACGAAGGGCGACTTCGCGGGGTCGATTCCGCTGCCGCCGGACG
>JAAZAI010000631.1 GCA_012514445.1 Lentisphaerota bacterium | reverse complement strand
CTGCGTCGGCGTCGAGCCGATCGGCACGGAGTACGCCTTCCTGGATGGCGTGGCGGAGATCGTCTCCGCCTCCGACTACGCGCCGCGCGAGAGCGACCGGATGGTCGTCGTGGACTGCGGCGACTTCTCCCGCATTCCCGAGGGCATGCGCGGCCATGCGCAGAAGCGCATCGGCTTCTGCATCGACCACCACAAGAGCAACGCCGGCTTCGCGCCGCTGCGCCTCATCGAGCCGACGGCCAGTTCCTCGGCCGAATTGGTTCTCTCCGTCCTCGAGTCGGGCGCGTTCCCGGTGACGCGAGCCGCCGCCGAGGCGCTCTGGGTCGGGGTGGTCACGGACACCGGTCGCTTCTCCTACTCCTGCACGTCGCCGGAGACCTTGCGCGCGGCGGCTCGTCTCGTCGAGTGCGGCGCCCGCTTCGACGAGATCAACGACCGCGTTTTCGGCCAGTTCGACATCAAGCGGCTGCGGTTGCAGAAGCGTCTTCTCGATTCGCTCGAGGTTTCGGCGGAAGGCCGCGTCTCGCTCGTGAGCCTGGGTCCGGCGGACTACGCGGCGGAGAACTGCACCTACGCCGATTCCGACAACTTCGTCGACATCGCGCGCTCGGTTCGCGGCGCGATCGTCTCCGTCTTCCTGCGCCAGGTGAAGGAAGGCGCCCCGATCAACATCAGCTTGCGCACCAAGCCGCCCTTCGACGCCGCCGAGATCTGCGCCGCCTGGGGCGGCGGCGGTCACGAGCGCGCCGCCGGCGCCTCGATCGACGGCTCGTTCGAGGAGATTCGCGAGAAGATCCGCCGCGAGCTGGAGGCCATCGTCTCACCTTGATCCCACTCCACGGCCGCCCCGCGCGGCACACTCGAAACATGAAAATCCAGAAAAACAGCAAATTCCTCCTCATCGGCGACTCCGTCACGGACGCCGGGCGCAACCGCCCGGTGGCGGAAGGCCTCTTCAACCCCCACGGCACGGGCTACCCCAATGTCGTGCAGGGCCTCATCACCTCCGTCTACCCTGACTACATGATCCGCGTCGTGAACATGGGCAGCAGCGGCAACACCGTGCGCGATCTCAAGGCCCGCTGGCAGACGGACGTGCTCGACCTCCGCCCGGACTGGGTGTCCGTGATGATCGGGATCAACGACATCTGGCGGCAGTTCGACGTCCCGCAAATCCCGGAGTCGCACGTCCTCGCCCCCGAATACGAGCGGACGCTGGAGGAGCTGATCGTGGCCACGAAGCCCGTCGTGCAGGGCATGGTCGTGATGTCGCCGGTCTTCTGGGAGCTGAACGCGCAGGACGCCATGGCCGCCGCGACGCGCCGCTACGGCGCGATCTGCCGCAAGCTGGCGGAGCGGCACGGCGTGATCTTCGCCGACGCGCAGGCGTATGCCGACGCGATGCTGCGCCACTGCCATCCGGCGTATGTCGCGTGGGACCGGGTCCATCCGAACATTCCCGGCCACAACGTGCTGGCCCACGCGCTGCTCGACGCGATCGGGTTCGATTTCAACCGCAAGGCATGAGGGCGGATCTGCGACGTCGCGGGCTCCGGCCTCTGCTCGCGTTCGCGACGGGCGCGGCGCTGAGCCTGGCCTTCCCCGGACCGCTCCAGCAGTACGGCCTGGCGTGGTATGCGCTCGTACCGCTGTTCGCGCTGCTGCGCTTCGCCACGCCGCGCGAGGGCTTCCGCCTCGGCTTCGTCTTCGGCCTGGGCTTCTGGCTCAGCTCGCTCTCCTGGCTGATGGAGCTGCGCAACAACGGCGGCCCGGTCGCGCTGGTGGCCATTGGCCTCGTCGGCCTGAGCGCCTGGTGCGCGCTCTTCTCGGGGCTCTTCGGCTTCGCGACCGCGGCGCTGTGGCGGGGTGGCGACTCCGCCGCGGGCGGCTGGCGGCGGACGGGGTTCGAGACGTGGCGGCCGTTCGCGGTGGCGCTGTTCTGGT
>JAAZAI010000630.1 GCA_012514445.1 Lentisphaerota bacterium | reverse complement strand
TCGCGTGACGCCTCACTCAGCGTGAACTTTCAAGCCAAGGAGAGCAGGCAGTTGACCACTTTTTATGATCAAAATTGTTACTAGAAGATACAAACTTGTCGTACAGACAATTTGGAAACATTGCAGAAAGAGGTGGCACCAAAGAGGCCATGGAATATGGCGATGCTCTTTCACTGCGACATGGAGCGCCTTGCCCAAGTCGAAGGTTTCTGGATACCCGAAGAACCAGATTTTCCAGCTTGAAGAGCGATGTCCTTGCTCGCGAATCCAGGGTGCAGTGAAAAAAGCCCAGAACTGCATAGAAAGAACGTATCCGAAAGCAGATCCCCAAACCAGGGCCATGAATAGTTTGACAAGCTTGTCTGACATTGGCTGGTCCTCGCCATTCAACTCCGGACACAGATACTGTAAATTGTACAGCGTTCGTACAAAACAGGGAATCCTCGACCATCATCAAGGAGCGACGATGCGAATCGCCAATCCCGAGCTGATCCGCACAAAGTCAGCCTCGTTGAGCGTGATGATTTCGTCCACCTGCGCCTTGCACGCGGATTGCAAGATCAAGGCATCGTAGATCACGCCGCCCGCCAACCCGAATTCCGTCATCCGTTCGAGAACGGCAAAATAGTCGGACGTCTCCAAAGCGACGAGGTTCAGCGAACTGGATTCTATATTATCTTGAATGAGTCGGTGCGCAAGATCCGGTCCGATTCGCGGCGAAACCGGCATCCGCGTCAGGACGGCGAAAAGCTCGGCGACTGAATGGGTGCCGACCCACCCCTGCCCGTCCTTCAATGAACGTTGAAACGCATGCAACGAACGTACGTGAGCCGGATGCGCTTCGACCATCGCCGCGACCAGAACGGAGGTGTCGAACAGTCTCTTCATGGCCGATAGCCTCCGGATTCCGCCACGCGATCGACCCTCTCCTCGCGCAGACTGGAGAGGGCGTCTGCGATGTCGCCGGCGGCAGACCCGGTGAAAACCAAGACGCCCCCCTCTTTTCTCAGGGGATCGACCCGTGCTGCCGGGCGCAGCACGATGGCATCGTGCGAAACCTCCGCCTGCACGTAATCACCGGGACGAAGGCCCAGGTCGTCGCGGACAGATTTCGGGATGACCATTCTGCCAAATCGATCGATCGTGATCGCAAGCTGCATGCTCCCTCCTTCTTTAAAATTGCCATTCTAGCATGGCATTGACCAAAACTCAATGGCAATCTATCGACATAACAGCCATGCAGTCCTCAAAGAACCTCTTCCTTCTGATCGCGATGACGGTGTGAACCAACAGCATGAGATCCAGGGCAATGGCTCCCTCGATGAATCTCGATGTCCATGAACCCATATGGCAGCGGCACTGCCCCCCCCCAGGGGAATCTGGAGAAAAAGTCCTATAATGACTCCGACAAAGAATAGCAGCCTGACAAGGGCGGCGCGCGGGGGGCGTCCAAATGGTGGCAGAGTACCCCCTCGACAGGCTCGGTGACGGGTTGCCCGTCGCCGGCAAGACATTGCCGTCTTCCACAGTCGTGCGCTCCAAAGAGCAAATGGTTCAGCCATTCCGCATGCGCTCAATTGATGTTCCAACTCTCTCGCACGACAAACAGCATGAGATCTTCCTGTCACATACTTTTTCGGATATCGAAGACGCACCTGATCCAGTCTTTCACTTTCATCTCCTCCTGTCCGGCAGCGATCAAAGTCCAGACGTCCTCATCGGTCAACTTGACCCCGATGAGTTCCTCAACACGCACAGTGAATTCGACGAGGTCAATGCTGTCGGCGGAGTGAAGAATCCCCGTGTCGACAATCTTGGTGTCCGCGCAAATGTCCTCCGTCTTCAGGCTCCAGTCAGCCGCCCGGCCATAGCCTCCAAGTTCACGGCGAAGAGCGAGCGCCGCTTTACCCTCTTCAGAATCCACAGCAAAGCCGCATGCTTTGACAAAACCTTGATCGGTCTGTGTCATCATTTCGAGAAATACATGCCTTTTGGCGCTTTGCACTTCAGCGGAGCGTTCTCGGGGTGGTACATGTCGATGAAGATCTGATGCGGATTCCCGTCGCTGTCAACGAGCGTGTAGCGGTCGAGAATGTGATCGTCGGGCCCGCCGCCGAAGCTGCCGTCGCGATCAAACGTGAACGGCTTGAATTTGCTGTCGCGGAGATGCTGCAAATACACCCTGGACGCCGCGGGGCCACCAAACTCTTCACGACTGCCCAGTTTCACGGGATTCTCCTTCGTGTATCCGTAGGTGGAGTCGTCCGACGTCTGCTTCGGATTGATACCCGCCGGTACCTTGGCCGGAGCCTTGGGCGTCTTTGCACCGCTGACGGCAGGGGCCGGAGCCTTGCCCGGAGCTTCGCCCAGCGCGGCATCGATCGCCTTGTCGAGGTTGTCCATCGGGTGGCCGTGCCAGGCGATGCGGCCGTCCGCATCGACGACGAAGGCGTGGGGGATGCCGTTGACGCCGAAGGCGCCCATGTAGCCGGCGTGAACCTCCTGGGCGCCGATCGCCACCGGGTAGGTCATCTTGTCGCCCATCTGCTTGACGAACGCCTTGACCGTGTCCACGCGCTCGTTGCTGATGCCGACGAATGCGACGTCGTTCGTGGCGTAGCGCTTGTAGAGATCGTTGAGATGCGGAATCGTGGCACGGCAGGGCGGGCACCATGTCGCCCAGAATTCGACGACGGCGACCTGCCCCTTCTTGATCTCGACGGGACCGCCTTGGATCCAGGTCATCCCCGAGAGAGCGGGCGCCGGGCTTCCGATCTTGCCTTTCGTCTCCGTAGCCGAGCAGGCGGTCATCGCCAAGGCGCACGTTACAAGCAATGTCATCAGATTTTTCATGGGCTCCTCCTTCGTCGATCCGTTTCATTCGGACTGATGAACTTTAGTCTGCCATTTCAGGGCGGAATTGTCAAAGGAGAATCTGGAAATGGAGGTACCCGGTCAGTTTCTGGGGTTGCGGAGCGCGTGACATTTGTCTGTACGTACTGCTGACCTGAAACCGTGCGCCCACAGCGGCGCCTCTACGCCCCGTGGAAATGGCGCATCCCATCGTCCGCATGCCCCGGCGGCGGACGCCAGTCCAGCCGCCGGGGCGCGGCCTTCGGGCTGCATCCATTTCGACGGGGCACTC
>JAAZAI010000629.1 GCA_012514445.1 Lentisphaerota bacterium | reverse complement strand
TAACGCCTAGTCGCCATCCGGAGACGCCACATGAAAACGCGGAAATATTCCATCATCCTGGGCAACCTCGGCAACACCTGCGACCGGTTCCTCTCGTCAGGCTACAAGGAGCCCCTCGACAAGATGAAGATGATCGAGCAGGCCGCTTCGATCGAAGGGGTTACAGGCATCGAACTCGTGGGGTCGTGGGACATCGACGACAAGACGGTCGGCGCGATGAAGTCCGCCTTGAAGGCCCACGGCCTCGCCTGCTCATCGATCATCCCCGATCTCTTCGCGCAAAAGCGATGGGGCAGAGGCGCCCTCGCCTCCGCCGATGCGAAGATCCGCCGCCAGGCCGTCGCCGAGGTCAACCGAATGTCGGACATCGCCGTCGAACTCGGAGGCGACCTGATCAACCTCTGGCCCGGGCAGGACGGCTACGACTACCCGCTGGCCGCCGACTACCTGCAAGAGCGCAAATGGCTTCTCGACTCGCTCGCCGAGTGCGCGGTCCACGCCCGGAAACGGCGCGTGCGCATCGCGCTCGAGTTCAAGATGAAGGAGCCGCGCACCCATTCCTACCTGGCGCGCACCGCGGACACGCTGCTCGTTGCCAACCATCTGGGCATGGAGAACGTGGGCGTCTGCATCGACACGGGTCACGCCTTCCTCGCCTACGAGAACGTGGGCGAATCGGTCGCGCTGCTGAAGCTCTTCGGAAACAAGCTCTTCCACATGCATTTCAACGACAACTTCGGTTCGTGGGACGACGACATGATCGTCGGCTCGATCCGGCTACCGGAATACTTCGAAATGCTCTACTGGATGGAGAAGACGGGATACAAAGGCTGGTTCAGCATGGATCAGTACCCCTACCGCGAGGACGGCTACGGCGCGATCCGCGCGAGCGTGCTCTTCGTACAGAAGATGCACGCCCTGCTCGACAAGGTCGGTCTCGATTCGATCGAGGCGCTGTTGCGCCGACGCGATCCGGTCGCCACGGCCGATTTCATCCGCACGACGCTCATAGCCTGATCCCATGAGGCATGGCATGGCTTTGCTGAATCAATTTCACGCACGCGTCAAAGCGAAGGCGAAGGACAATTCCCTTGCGCCGGTGCTGATCGTGGCGCTGGGCGACAGCGTGACGCAGGGCTGCATGGAAGAGGGGCGGATGGACTTCGACGCCGTCTATCACCATCAGCTCAAGCGGTTGCTGGAGCGGCGATACCCTGCCACGACCTTCAGCGTCGTCAACGCCGGTGTCGGAGGCGAATCGGCATCCGGGGGACTGGCGAGACTGGCGCGCGATGTGATCCGCCATCAGCCTGATCTCGTGATCGTCGGCTACGGACTCAACGACGCCTGCGGGGGACTTGGAAATCTGGCCGCCTTCCGGGACGTGCTCGCCGGGCTGTTGCGGCGGATCCGCTGCGAGACCGAGGCGGACATCGTCCTGCTGACACCGAACCGCATGGCGGCGCATGACAACGACCTTGTCCCGGCACGCTGGAAGCCGATCATCGGCCATTTCGTGGAAACGCAGCGCGGAGGCGCGCTGAACGCCTATCTCCAGGCCATCCGGGAGGTGGGCGCCGGGATCGGCGTCGTGCTGGCCGACGTCCATGCGGCCTGGGAGAATCTTGAACGGCAGGGAACGGACACGACGCCGCTGCTCTGCAACGGGATCAATCATCCAAATGCCGAAATGCATGAAGCAACGGCCAGGATCATCATGAAGGAAATCGAAACGTATGAAAAGTAAACTCTCCGGTCTCATTGCGGCACCTTGCGCACCCATGCACGCCGACGGCTCGATCAACGTCGATGTCGTTCCCGCCTATGCGGAACATCTCCGCCGAGCCGGTGTCGCGGGGGTCTTCGTGAACGGGACGACGGGTGAAAGCCTGTCTCTGTCTCCGCAGGAGCGGGTCCAGTTGGCCGAAGCGTGGGCGAAGGTCTGCGGGCCGGATCTGAAGCTCATCGTGCACGTGGGCGACAACGCGCTTCCGGTCAGCCGCGACCTCGCCGCGCATGCCACGCAGATCGGCGCCGCGGCCATCGGCGCGATGCCGCCGTCGTTCTTCAAGCCCGCGGCGGGCGCCGTGGCCGACTGGTGCGCCGCCGTTGCGGACGCGGCCCCCGAGATGCCGTTCTACTACTACCACATTCCCTCCATGACTGGCGTCTCCGTCCGGATGGTCGATCTGTTCCCGTTGGCCGGGAGGATCCCGTCCTTCGCCGGAGCCAAGTACACCTTCGAGGATCTGATGGACTACCAGATGGCGGTCGAGGCCGAAGGAGGCCGCTTCGACGTCCTCTTCGGACGCGACGAAATGCTGCTCTCGGGGCTTGCCGTCGGCGCCACCGGCGCCGTCGGCAGCACCTACAACTACATGGCGCCCGTGTACCTCAGGGTGATGGAGGCATTCGCGAAATGCGACTATCCGGCGGCGCGGCGGTGGCAGACGCGCTCCCACCAGCTTGTCCAGGTGCTTCAGCACTCCGTGAACGGCGTGGCCTGCGGCAAGGCCATTCTCAATCTCTGCGGCGTGAATGTCGGCCCCTGCCGCGTACCGCTTCCGCAGTACACGCAGACCCGGATGGAGGCGCTTCACGAATCGCTCAAGTTGATCGGCTTCTTCGACTGGAAGGACGGACAGGATGATTGAAGGTTGGAAAGCGGGACTAGCGGCCGGGGTGTTGGCGGCCTGTCTCGTGACGGCCCGTGGCGGCGTCCTGGAGAATGCCCGGGCACTGCTGTCGGCGGGAAAGCACGGAGATGTGGACGTAGTGCTGGCTCCGCTGCTTTCGCAGACGCCGCCGTCCCTTGACGCCTTGCTGCTTTCCTTCGAGGCGGCCGTCGCCGACGGGCGTCTCTATGCGGCCGAGCGCCGTGCGATGGCGGTGCTGGATGGGAACGGAAAGCCTTCGGCCTCGTTCCTCCATGCCGCGGACGTCGCGGGGAAACTGGGCAAGGACGGTGTTCGGCGCGATCGCCTCGTCTACTTCCTGCAGGTGGAGCCGGGGGCGACCCCGCAGGTTCGCAATGCGCTGGCCGAACTCTGCAGCGAAGGCGGCGATGCGGCTTTTTTCATTCGATACGTCAAGGCGTTCGGCCCTGATGCCGATGCGCTCGACCTCGGCCTGCTGTGCCTGCTGCGCCAGCGCGAAGGGGGACGGTCCGCCGAGTACCTGAAGCTTGCCGACTACCTGCTTGGCGCGTGGGAGAAGCAGCCCAACGCACTTCGCCGCGTCATCGGCGAGCTGGCGGCCGCCAAGCGCGCGAACGTCTACGGCATCACCGCCGACGGTCTCACCGAACTGATTCTGGCGCACGGGATCACGGACGAGCGGTGCGTGCTGGACTGGATGTGGAGTCCGGGCGGATGGGGCGAGACGCACTCCACGTGCGAAGCGCTCCTGGCCTTGCAGGAGAAGACGATCCCCGCGTTGCTCCCGCTCCCGTTGTTTCGGGCGTTCATGAATCTCCACGGGGTCGCTCCCGGCGACCGGGACGCATTCGCCAAGCGGGTGTGGGCGCTGCGTCAGGCGGCGATGCAGTCCACGAACACCGCGTATGCCTGCGCCATGGGCGATCAGCTCGACGCGGGCATCGCGCGTTATCTGGCCGGTGCAGCGAAGCGGTCGCCTCTCGTCCGGCAGAACGCCTTGGCGGCGCTGCTCGAATGGAGTGGCCCCAACGACACCGCCCTGCTCGC
>JAAZAI010000628.1 GCA_012514445.1 Lentisphaerota bacterium | reverse complement strand
GATTAAGATTAAGATTAAGATTAAGAGGAAGTGTAAGGGACTAGGCGTCGGGAGTCCAGAAGATTCGGGTTTCGTGGCGCTTGAGGGAGAGCGTCGCCCGGCCTCCGGCATCGGTTTCGAGGGTCGTGCCGTCGAGTACGTCGACGAGCGCGCCGGGGCGCGGCAGCGTCAGCGTCTTTGCGCCGGCCGACGAGGCGGAGATGGCCAGCATGGACCGGTTGGCGTAGATCACGTCGCCGCCTTCGGCGTAGACATGCACGCCGGCCTGGCGGAGCAGCTCGCGCAGCAGACTGGTGGGCAGGCAGGGCGCCGACGAAAAGACGGAAGTCCACCCTTGATGCCGCTTGCGGGCGAGGCCGACGGCGTCCGAGCGGAGGAATCCGAGGGGCTCGGCGCCGGGATCGGCCACGGCGAGCATCGACGGCTTGACGCCCACGTCGATGTGCAGCCAGCCGTATCGGACATCTTCGCCGCCCGGCATCAGGTCGGTCCGCGCGGGATCCACCCAGACGGTCAGGGGGAGATTCGCCGGCGCCTCCTCGAGGGCCATCCCGACCAGTTCGCCGGCTGTCGTCGCCGAAAACGTCCGCGTGCCGTCCCGGTCGTCCAGCAGGCCGGACGCATAGCTGAAGAACAGCGTCCTGCCGCCGGACTTCAGCTTCTCGACGCCCGCCAGCGTCTCCGCGTCCACGCGGAAGAGGTTGAGGAAGACGATGGCCTTGAAACGCGACGTGTCCTCATGCCGCAGGAACGACTGGAGTTCGAAGCACTCGAACGGCGCGCCGACGGGGAAGAACGCGCCGTGGCTCTCCGTCAGGAGCATGCTGTGCAGCGGCGCGTTGCAGCGCTGGGTCGACATGCTGCGCTCGTCCACCACGACCGCGACCTCGGCGACCGGAGAGCGATCGCGGCCCAGGGCCTCGAGCCCCACGCGCTGGAGCCCCTTGGCGATCGCGTGCCGATACGGCTCCTTGAACCATTTCGCGCCGAGGCTGTACCACCAGAGCTGCTGGCCGTGGGAGAGGACCTGCGCGAAGTTGCGCCGGAAGAACATCTCGTCGTGCCAGGCGTCCCGGGTGCAGAACGACGCCCCCGCGAAGCCGACGCCCGCGGGCGGATGGTCGTCCTCCAGAAACACGAGCTTGTTGTGGCTCGCTGCCGAGTTGGCGAACGGCCCCATGACCATGCTGGCCGTGAACGGCTTCTCGTCCGCGCGGAAGAAGTATTCGCACGGACTGCAGAAGAAGTCGATGTCGTCGCTTTTCAAGAGCCTGGCCACCGCCAGATGGCCGCACTGGGAGAGATTCTGAAGGCGGCTGAGCCCGAGGGAGTAGCCGTAGAAGAAGCCGATCAGCTTGGGGCTGTCCGCCGTTGCGGCGCGGATGGCGCGAGCGAAGCCGAGGATGATCTGCGCGACGCGGTCGTTCAGCCAAAGCGAGAATTCCTCGACGCGCCGGGAGGCGTCGTTCGCCGGGTCGAGGAATTCGCCATGTTCCGACGCGAGGCAGTCGCCGGGCAGGGGAACGGGGTTGTCGGGGCAGGCGATGCCGCGCGCGCGCAGGTGGTCGCGGAAGGCCTTCTGGGTGGGCGCGCTGAAGTCGCACGTCGCCTCGGGCGCGAAGGTCCGCAGGAACCACTCGTTGGTGTTCAAGGCGCAGGGCAGCCAGCCGTAGACGCGATCGGCGTAGTCGCTGGCGCGCACATGCGCGACGACGGCGTTCAGGCAGTCGATGGCGTGCGTGTCCCAGAACGGGTCGCCCAGCGAAATTCCCAGCGTGGAGCCTTGGCCCGCGTAGGCCGTGCCGAAGCGCTGTTTCGCCACCTCGGCGGCGGGGCAGGCGTCGACGACGGCCCCCCACGGGTTGCGGAACTCGATGAGGTTCGTCGTGCGGCCCTCGGCGTCGGCCGCCTGCTCGACGTACCACGCCGGCGTGAAGACGGCGGCCTGGATGCGGACGACGACGGCGGCTTTCGGGCTTCCGGCGGGCGTGTGCTTGTCGTAGAGCCGCAGTACCGTCCGGATGCGCGTGTCCATGTCCGTGAAGTCGTATCGCCCCGGCCCTGCCCAGTCCAGGAACACGGGCACCCAGCAGAGCATGACGCCCTGTTTCGCCATGGCCGGGATCTCGACCTCGG
>JAAZAI010000627.1 GCA_012514445.1 Lentisphaerota bacterium | reverse complement strand
TTCACCTCGGCGTCGACACGAAGCACCTGAGCGGCAATGCAGAGGACTACGTCGGCGGCATCGTCTGGAGCGAATGGGGCATCGTCATGGGCACGCCGTTCGCCTCGAAGATCGAGACCTTCGACGCTACAAAGAAGGCCATCGGCTTCCAGGGTTTCTGGTACGGCGACAGCGGCAAGATCATCACGGGAAACCGCTATTTCCTCGAAGACAAGCCCAACTTCCTCGACGCTCCCGGCGAGTTCTGGTTCGAGAGGAAAGGCGAAGGCGGCCGCCTTTATCTGCGGCTGCCCGGCGACGCGAATCCGAGCACGGCCCGCGTCGAGGTGGCGCGCCACGTCAACTTGATGGATTTCGACGAACTCCGCCACGTGCGCATCAGCGGACTCTCCTTCCGCTTCACCAACGTGTTCTGGGATCTGACGGCCCGGCAGTTCGTGCACGAGGACGTCCAGTCCGCCGCGATCCGGCTCTACGGCTCGGGCGAGGACGTGATGATCTCGCACTGCCGCTTCGCCCACGTCAACAAGGCGATCCGCCTCAAGGCCATCGCCGACACGGACAGTCTTGACGCCGTCGTCATCTGCGACAACGACATCCGCTTCACCGACCACGGCGCCATCGATCTCGAAGGCAGCGGCCGCTGGGGAAAATCCGCTCCGCCGTTCGCCTTCTTCGGCGACGTCAAGCTGCTGCGCAACCGCCTCTTCGAGATCGGCCGCCGCACGTTCCGCAGCGACAGCGCGCACGCCATCAACATCGGCTTCCCGCAGACGCTGGAAGTCGCCGGCAACATCCTCGAACGCACCTACGGCGCCGGCATCTTCGTCTTCATGGGCAAGGGGAGCGAATCCACCGAGGACGTTCCGCTCGCCCGCGGCCTCATCCACCACAACAAAGTGGTCCAGCCGCTTCTCGCCGCCAACGACTGGGGCGGCATCGAGACATGGCAGGGCGGTCCCGTCTACGTGTTCAACAACATCTCCGGCAACCCCGGCGGCTATTGGAACTGGGCTGCGAACAAGCCCGGCAATGCGCGCCTCGGTTTCGCGTACTATCTCGACGGCGGATTCAAGAACTACCATTTCAACAACATCGCCTGGGGCGCGAACAACGACCTCTCCAGCAAGTCCTGCAACCGCTGCGCCTTCTACCACGCCGTCCCCACCGTCCTCAACGCCTTCTTCAACAACACCGCCTACCGCTTTGCCGAAGGCTCCGGCTGGTCGCCCGTCGGCGGCCGCCAGCTCTACCTCGGCAACGTCTGGAGCGACATCAGCAAAACCGTCTTCGCGCATGGCAAGCAGAAGGAGGACGAACAGGCGCAGTATGACGCGTATCAGCTCGACTCCATCGCCTATTCACGCAATGTCTTCGAAAAGACGCCGGCCGCCTTCGGCAACCTTGAAGGCTCGGGGTCCGGCGACGCCGACTTCGCGGGCTTCCGCAAAGCCGCCGAGTCGAATCGCCTGCTCGCCTCCGATGTCGGCGCGCTCGCCACGACCCCGGTCCTAGCCGATCCCGCGAACGGCGACTTCCGTCCCGCTCCGAACTCCCCGGCGCTGGGCAAGGGCGTGCGCTGCTTCGTCCCGTGGTCGCTCAGCCGCACCGTCGGCGAATGGCAATTCCGCCGCAGCAACGCCGACCCCGCCACCGCCCTCGACGAACACTGGTACATGTCGCCGCTCGTGCTCAACCGGGAGGAATACCGCAACCTCCCCCGACACGACCTGCGCGGCGTGAACCTGACCGCCGCCGACTACGAAAGCGGGCCCCTCGAGGACTGGTGCG
>JAAZAI010000626.1 GCA_012514445.1 Lentisphaerota bacterium | reverse complement strand
TCGCCGACCGGGGTGAACATCATCTCGAGGCAGTCCGCCGCGCGCCAGAAGGAGTTCGGATCGGAGGTGAAGCACTTGCTGTCGGCGATGTCGAAGGCCAGATAGAGGCCTTCGTCCGCATAGCCCATGTAGACCTTCGAGGACTCCTGGTCGCCGCGCGGGCCGAGCATCCAGCCGGGCATTTGCTGCTCCGAGGACCAATCGGCGAGGCTGCCGTCGATCTTCACACCGGACGTGCGCTTCAGCCGCCATTCGCGCGGCACGACGGGGACGTGGTCGATGACCATGCCCTCGGCGGTCTCGACGGCGAGCCTGGGGATGGCCGTCTTCTCGGCGGCGCTCACGTCCGTCGAGGCGGTCAGCTTGAACGTCAGCGTCGCCTTCTCCTCCGGCTCCAGCGTGCAGGCCTGCTCGGCGGGTTCGACCTTCCAGCCTGCGGGCAGCACGGCCTTGACGCGATGGGTCTTGCCGGACTCCGACTGGTTCACGACATCGACCTTGAGCGTGCCGTCGAAGTCGACCGCGTAGGATTTGGCGTACGCCTCGGGAACGATGTCCACGTCGAGCTTCATGACCTTGGAGACGCCCGCGTTGACGCCGGTGACGACGATCTCGGCGGGGCCGCGCGGCGTGCCCGCGGGGGCGCGCACGGCGAAGCCCTCGGCGGTCCGCTCCTGCGTCCAGCCTTCGGGGATCTGAGCCGTGTAGTCCCCCGCGGCCGTGACGCGGATCTGGATCGGCTCGCCGGCGACGTTGCGGACGAAGTGGTTGCTCTCGACGTCGATGGGCGTCTGCTTGAGCCAGTCGCAGCCCTTGTCGAGGCCGACGTACCATGTGGGGGCGACATCGAGCTTGCGCGGCGTGCGGCCGTCGAGCGGCGCGCCGAACATGTCGAAGACGCCCTCGGCCCTAGGTTGGCGATCCAGCGTGAAGTCCTCTCCGGCGGAGCGAATCTTGAACGCGGCGGCGACGAGCTTGCCCTTGACTTCGAAGATTTGCGCCATCGCGTTGGGGGAGAGGTTGGCGTATCCGACGTACTTCATGTCTGCGGGGAGGAAGTGGCGGAGTGCGCTGAATGCGGCGGCGACGGGCTTCGGCTCGCGGAAACGGTCGAAGATGCCGCATCCGTCGAAGAAGTTCGAGGGCTTGTCGGTGTCGCTGTCGTAGTACCAGTACCAGAACATCTTGTCCACGCCGTTGCCGAGGCCGAGCATGTAGCCGCGCTGGAGGTAGGCGGCCTGCTCCCATTCGGAGACGATCTGTCCGGCGCGCGTGTCCCAGCCCCATTCGGTGATCCAGAGCTGGCGGTCCTTGCCGTCCGCCGTGGCGGCGCGCTTCCAGTCGCGGTAGACATCGCGCAGGAAGGTCTTTTTCGCCTCGCCCTGCCCGGTGTTGGCGTTGGACTTGCTCACCTCCGGCGCGTCGATGCCGCAGTAGCGATGGCCGTTGCAGACGTCGATGTCGGCGAAGTCGCCGCTCAGCACGTGCTTGCGGGTGGCGTGCGGGTAGATGCCGGCCACGCCGGATTCGACGGCCCAGCGGTCGGGGGCGACGGCTTTGACGATCTGGCCGAAGGCCTTGTGGTAGGCGGCGTATTCAGGCCCCGCGGGGTCGAGACGTCCGTCGATTTCGTTGTCGATCTCGAAGGCGGGGAGTGTCGGGAAGCTGGCCATGAAGTGGGCCATGCCGCGGCGCCACTCCGCGTCGGGAGCGCGCGGGCTCTCGGGCTTGTTGCGGTCGAACTTCACGGAGTGCATCAGGCACGGGAGCGTCATGAGCCCGTTGGCCTCGGCCTGCGCGAGCATCTTCTTCGGCCAGGGCCAGCCGCCGTATTCGCCGTTGCCGCGCGCGCGCAACATCCAGTCGAACGTGTACGCGTAGTCTCGGATCCAGACGAAGCCCAGGCGCGCGAACTTCTCGTAGCCGACGTAGCCGCCGCCATGGACGTTGATGGCGTAGGGGCTGAGGCGCTTCTGCTCCGGCGTGAGGGCGGGCGGCTCGAGGCAGACGACGTAGCGCGCGGAGAAGGACTTCGGCTCGGGGAAGCCCTTGACGTCGAGTTTCACCGTGTAGGCGCCAGGCTGCGCGAAGGGCAGCTCCATCGTCACGGAGGCGCTGTCGAGGCAGGTCATCGGCTTCACCGTGAAGGGGCTCTCGGTGCCGTCCGCGGAGACGACCTTCGCCGCGATTTCGAGCGTGCGCGCCTCGCCGAGCCAGCTCGCGGCGGACAGGACGACCCGGGGCTTCTCGCCGGCGTAGAAGACGTTGCCGACGGCCGGGAAGCTCAAGCCGACGGAGTAGGGGCGTTCCGCGAACGGCACCTGGGCGACATCCGCCTCGACGCGGAAGTCGCACAGATCGAAGACGACCTCGTTCTCCTGCGGATCGTTCCGGGAACCCCAGTTCGAGAGCGTGAAGCCCTCGAATGTGACGGGCTGCGCCAAGTCGGCGGGCACCGCGATCTCGAAGCGCTTCCAGACTTTGTCGCCCCAGTCGACGCCAAGCTTGCGCTCCTTGCCGTCCGCGCCCTTGAGGATCAGCTCCACGCCGACCTTGTCGGAACTCTTCCTTCCATGCCCGGTGAAGCGCTTCGCC
>JAAZAI010000078.1 GCA_012514445.1 Lentisphaerota bacterium | reverse complement strand
GTTCGTAGTAGCCCAGGCCGCAGATCGCGACGCGGACGCCGGCCGGCGCGGGGCACTTGAACTTGACGAAGAAATACGGGGCGGCGCCGCCATTCCCCGCCCCGATCCATTTTGACTCGTTGCCTGCAAACCAGTTCATATCGTACCCCCCATGATGCCCTTCGACTCTACTCAGCTCTCCGTGCGCGACGGCATGAAACCCAATTTCAAGTTTCAAATTTCAAGTTTCACCATCACTCTCCGCGCGCGACGGCGATGAGGCCGCTGCGGGCGAGGTCCATGATCGTGTAGGGCCGGAGCAACTTCAGGAAGTCCTCCACCAGATTGCGGGTGCCCACGAACTGAATCGTCAGGGAATTCTCCCGGACGCCGATGATCTCGGCCTTGAAGAGGGCCGCCAGCTCCATGATCTCGCTGCGCTTCCCCTTGGGGGCGGCGACCTCGACGAGAACCAGCTCGCGCTCGAGATGGCCCACGGCGGTCAGGTCGTTCACGCGGATCACGTCGACGAGCTTGTTGAGCTGCTTGGTCACCTGCTCGAGGACCTTCTCGTCACCGGGGAGCGTGAGGGTCATGCGCGAAAGCATCGGATCCGCGCAGGGGCCGACGTTGAGCGTCTCGATGTTGTAGCCGCGGCCGGAGAAGAGCCCCACGATGCGCGAGAGCACGCCCGGCTGGTTTTCGACGGTGGCGTTGATGATGTGGTTCATGTTGAAGTCTCCTTCCCTAGTATTTGCGGATCGTCTCGTCCACCGTGCCCCCGGGCGGGATCATCGGCATGACGTTCGCGAGGGGGTCGACGATGAACTCGAGCACCCAGGGCTCGGGGCTCGCGAACGCGGCATCGAGCGCGGGGCGCACGTCCTCGGGCCGGACGACCCGCTTCGCGTTCATGCCGTGCGCGTTGGCCAGCATCACGAAGTCCGGCAGGTACGGGGCGTCCGCCGGCTTGGGCGGAATCTTCTCGTTGGCCGGGCGGTTCGTCTGCGTGAGCACGACCGCGGAGTAGGTGTGGTTGTAGAACATGTCCTGCCACTGGCGGACGTTGCCGAGATAGCCGTTGTTGAGGATGACGATCTTGACGGGGAGCCGGTGCTCGACGGCGACGACGAGTTCCTGCGCGTTCATCTGGAAGCCGCCGTCGCCGGTGATGCAGACGCACAGCGCGTCCGGCCGCCCGAACTGCGCGCCGATGGCGGCCGGCACGCCGTAGCCCATCGTCCCCAGGCCGCCGGAGCTGAGGAAGTGACGCGGGCGGCTGTGGCGGAAATACTGCGCCGACCACATCTGGTTCTGGCCCACGTCCGTGCAGACTATGGCCTCGCCGCGGCTGGCCTGATACACCTGCTCGACGACGTACTGCGGCATGATCGCGCCCGCGGGCGAGGGGTCGTAGGAAAACGGATCCTCCTGCTTCCACTGGACGCACTGCGCCACCCAGTCGCGCCGCTTCGCCTCGGTCACCTGCGGGATCAGCGCCTTGAGGATCGGCCGCACGTGGCCACGAGCGGCAGATCGCAGCGGACGCTCTTGCCGATGGCGGCGGGATCGATGTCGATGTGCGCGATCTTCGCGTTCGGGGCGAAGGCGGAGATCTTGCCCGTGACGCGGTCGTCGAAGCGCGCGCCCACGCAGAAGAGCAGGTCGCAAGCCTTCACCGCCTTGTTCGCGGCGATCAGCCCGTGCATGCCGAGCATGCACAGCGACAGCTCCTCCGTCTCGGGGAACGCGCCCAGCCCGAGCAGCGTGGTGGTCACCGGGATGTCCGCCTTGTGCGCCAGTTCGCGCACGAGATCCGCCGTGTCGGAGCCGATGACGCCGCCGCCCACGTAGAGCAGCGGCTTGCGGGCGGCGTTGAGCATGGCCGCGAGCCGGGCGATCATCTTCGGATGGCCTTCGAAGGAGGGCTTGTAGCCGGGGCGCTCGAAATGCTCGGGGAACGGCACGGCCGTCTTGGCGCGCTGCACGTCCTTCGGCAGGTCGATGAGCACGGGGCCGGGCTTGCCGGTCCGGGCGATGTGGAACGCCTCGACGATGATGCGCGGCAGGTCGTTCACGTCCTTCACGAGGAAATTGTGCTTGGTGATGGGGCGCGTGACGCCGCAGATGTCCGCCTCCTGGAAGGCGTCGTTGCCGATGACGGCGGTGCTCACCTGGCCGGTGATGCAGACCATCGGGATGCCGTCCATGTTCGCGGTGGCCAGGCCCGTCACCGTATTCGTGGCGCCGGGGCCGGAGGTCACGAGGCAGCAGCCGACCTCGCCGGTGGCGCGCGAGAAGGCGTCCGCCATGTGCGCCGCGCCCTGCTCGTGGTGGGGCAGCACGACTTTCATGGAGGAGCTGGCGAGTTCGTGGAAGACGTCGAGGATGGCGCCGCCGGGGTAGGCGAAAATCGTCTTGCAGCCGGCGCGCTCGAGCCCTTCGATCAGGCAGCGCGCCCCCGTGCGCATGGGCTCGGGCTCGCTTTCGGTTCTGGTCTTGCTTGTCATCGTGTTCCTGCTCTTTCTCTGCGGGAATTGCCCCGGTGTTGTGATGAAATGGTCATGCGCGTTGAAATGAAAAAACCACCCTGCCCTCTGTTCATGCGGGGCGGGCGGTTCGTGGGTGACTCGAGAAGCTGCAACGGAGTTCAGTCCGCTGGCAGCGTCTCGACCGAAACGCCCGCCCCGGGTACGACGACAAGGACGACAAGATCCAGGACACGCATCCCCTGAGGGCGCGCGATTCCGGGAATGTCCCCGCCGAGGCTGGCGTTTCTGGTGCTCATGACCCGCTACTATAGCGATTTCC
>JAAZAI010000625.1 GCA_012514445.1 Lentisphaerota bacterium | reverse complement strand
CTCGAACCAGTCGCACTCGATGCGGTTCGAGGTGCGCCAGTTGATGAACTCCATTCCGTACGACCAGAACGCCGGGAACAGTCCGCCGGCAAGCTCCGTCTTGGGGACTTTCGGGAACATGCAGCGGATGCGGAAGACCTTCGGCCCGGACCAGGTGTGCCCCTGCCCCATGTCGTTGACGCTGTAGAAGGCGCTCCCGCGCCACTTGCTGCCTTGTTTCGCGAGCGACAGCCCCTGCAACTGCCGTTGGGCGTCGTAGGGATACACGTCGGGCTCGCGCCCGGGCTCGACGAGCGGCGCGTCGGCGCCGACGGCCGTGTTGAACCCGAAGCCCGTCCAGAGGTCGCCCTCCCCGCTCGTGCTCTTCGAGATCCGGAAGGCGCGGAAGTCGTCGTAGAAGACGCGCTCGAAACCGCTGGGCTCCACGCGCGGGCCGCCCGCGTTCGATCGCGTGAAGGTCTTGTCCTTGTTGCGCAGCCCCCAGGCGTTCCACGCCACGTCGTCGTGGACGTAGCGATGCGGCAGGTCTTCGGCGTCGAGCACGGGCCGTGCGTCGCGATAGGCGTGGCCCGCAGGCAGGTTCGCCTGGAAGCCGAGACGATGCGCCGCCCAGCCGCCGAGCTTCTCCACCATCGCCTCGGAGATCTCCGTCTGCCCCAGCACGAGCGCGTCGTACGCCCACGCCATGTTGTCCGCCTTCTCGCCGCCGAGGCAGGAGGTCGTGTCGTACACCATCTCCGTCGAGAAGCGCCCCGGCTGCTCCGTCTCCGTCGTCAGGGGCGCGCCGTTGACGGCGGCGAACATCCGCCCCTGGCGGATGCCGCACACGACGACGTTCCACGTGGCACCGTCGGCCACCACGTTTTTCGTCTGCATGACACGTCGGTCAATGCCGCCGGCATCCCGTCCCGTGTACTGGATTGAGAGGCCGTCCGTCTTGCCGTACGTGATTTTTGGCGAGGATTTTCCGGGCCCCCTCCCCTTGTTGACGTCGAGCAGCACGGTCTGGTCGCCCGAGCCGGTGGCGCCGTCGATGCGGAAGGTGAACACGCACCAGCGGTAGCTCCAGCGGGCGTCGCGGTGGCCGGGCATCACGAGATGCGCGCCGGAATCCGCCGCGAATTCCACGCCCGAGCGCGCGCCCTTTCTGGCGGGCTGAAACGCCGCGTTCTCCTGGGCCGGCGCGATGGAGAGCACGCCGCGCGTCGGGTGCACGGCGACGGCGCCCTCCGCCACGTCCTCCTGGAAAAAGGCGGACATCATCCATTCGGAGAAGAGGTCGATCGTCCAGGGGATCTTCGGTCCCGCCGCGACGGACTCCCTTTTCACGAGCTGCGAGAGCGGATGACGCCCCGCCGTCTGCTCCGCGACCGTCACCTGGCCGTCGCCGTCGGCGTCGAAGACGATGCCGGCGAGTTCCGGGCACTGCGCCTGGAGCGCCTCAAGCATGCGTTTGCGTTCGGCGGGCTCGTAGAGTCCGTTGCCGTCGGCGTCGAGCGGCGCCGCGGCAGGCGCCGGGGCCTGCGGCTTGGGTGCAACCGGTGCGGGTGGTTCCGTCTTCGTCGTCATCGGCTCCTCCTGCGCCGGGGTCGGCGGCGCCGGCTCCGGCTGCTTCGGTTTCTCGACGCATCCGCACAAGGCGAGGGCCGCGCCCAGGGCCAAAATGCCGGGCTTCCAGTCGTATCGAAAGGTCATGATGGAGACTCTCTTTAGCGAATGATGATGGTGGTGCCCAACGCAGGGTTGGCAATCCAATAGCCGTCGGTCGTGTAGACGACCTTGAAGTTTTCGGGAAGATTCTCGACGGCGAACGTGCCCGTGCGCACGCCCGTGCCCTCGACGATCTTCCAGAGCTCGCCGCCGGACGGCGCGTAGCCGCCGGCGAACGCCACCGTGAGCGTGCCGCCCAGCTTGACGCTGTCGTTCACCGCGACCTGCCCGTAGTCGCCGACGCCCGTGCCCCTCAGTTCAACCTGCGTTGTGCACAGCGCGTTCGTCGTCACGAGGCGGTCCAGCAGCGCCGTGCCGCCCGCGATCGCGAACGTGCCGTTCTCGATGCGCAGCGTGGCCGTCTCCGCGGCGTTCGTCACGGCGATGACACCGCCGGAGAGCAGCACCTCGGAAACGATGTTGGAAGAAGCGCTGCCGGGCTCCATGTTTCCGAAGACTTTCATCACGCCGCTGGCGATGTCGACACGGGAGGTGAGGGCCGTCGCGACGCCGTTGCGCGTGCCCATGACGACATTCCCGCCAACTGTCAAGGCCCCGGAGCCGGACAGGTTGATGGAGGCGAGGATTTTCTGTCCTCCTTTGGCGACGTTCTCGGCCATCGAAATGGAATCTGCGGTGAAGTGGCCACCGCCGATGTTGAGCGTGCCCGTTGTCATTCTGGCACCGGTTCCACTGACATCCAGCGTGCGACCCAGCACAACCGACGTGGCATCGACCCATCCCTCAGACATGGTCAGCGTACCGCTCATGCCGCCCTGGCTGCTGGTTCCTCCGCCGGAACCTTCCCCGATCATGACGGATCCAAGCCGCGCGTCAACGGCGCCGTCTGTAAAGTCCAAGCTGCCGCTCACGGTCCGGATGGAGGAGGTATGTTGAAAATACTGGTTGACGGTGTAGCCGTGGCTCCCGATGGTGAGGTTTGCGCGGCTGTCCCCGCCGCTGCGGCCTCGAATGACAACGCGCGGAGACGAGAGCCCGGTCTGGAACGACAGCTTTCCGCTCAGCGTGTTCATTTTCCCGGGCACGGTGGCGGCAACGCCGATGGCATCAGCATGCAGGACGTTCGCGATGCCCAGCCGAAGCTCGCTGGTTCCCTGCGTTTCGCTGGAGCCGTTCGAGTCCCCGACGCCGATCCAGTTTGCCGAGATGGAATTGGTTCCATCGCCCGTGGTGGCCAGATAGACATGCCCACGACCGCGACTACCATATCCAGCCCAGAAATTGGGTACGTCCGCCTTGAACAAACTTAATCCGGACAGGTCCAGATAGCAGGATGGGGTGTTGTCTCCACTGGTGTTGGACACGCGGAAATCCGACGCGGTCGCATTGACGACGAGAGAGCCGCCGCCCGTCATCTTGGCATAGGTGGTGTGTTCCGTATCCGAATGCCATCCTCCTACGAGCATCGCGTACCGAGGCGTTGAGCTGCCGTTCACGGAGAGCGTCCTGTCACTCCCGATTTCAGTGACCTGATAGTAGGCGGTCGTTGGCGCAGGAAGTGGGAATTTGCTGGAGTTGGTGTAGGAAAGCGAACTGACCGTCATGTCGGCATCGACAATGCTGTTGACAACGGAGATCGCCGTTCGGTCCGCGTTGTCGAACACCAGATCCGCGCCGGTTGGGCTCCCGGAGAGGTTCCAGTTGTCCGCCGTCGACCAGAGATTGTCGGCCCCAAGACCCGTCCAATGCTTGGAAACATGGAACTTCGCCGTTGACAAGGGGCTGTCGTACATGCCGTCCTTGAAGGCGATCGCCTTGACGACCGCCGACGACGTCAGGGCAAAAGGAGCGGTGTAGAGCGTGCCGACCGTGGCGGACGGCGTGGAGCCGTCGAGGGTGTAGCGGATCGAGGCGCCGGGCGTCTCGGTAACGAGCGTGACAAGCTGGGATGCCGCCGCGCTGCCACCGTCCGGCGAGATGACCGGCGTTGAAACGACGGGGCTTCCGGCCGGAAATACCACGTCGTCGTAGGTCGCCCCGACGCACAAGTTGTCGAGAAAATAGCCGTCGCCCGCCTCGGACAGTGCGACGCGCGCGGCGATGTGCGTCGCCGCAGTCCAGCGGGTGTTCGTCACCACTAGCGACGGCTCGGGCTCGTAGACCGAGGCAGGATCCACAAAGAGTGCAAGCTCGTTGAAGGGGTTCGTGGCTCCTGGCGTCAGCTTGCGGAGACGAAGCACGACGAAATAAGTCCGGTCGGCCTCCGTCGCTTCCGAAATTTTGTACTCCGCGGACGAACTTACCCGGATACTGAACCCGTGATCGGAGGCTCCGGAGTTGTACCGATGCACTATCCCAGCCGTTGTTTCGCCCGCGCTGTTGTTGAATCCAAACGAGAGAAAGTCTTCGTCGGAGTTCCCATCCGCCGTCGGCGTACGGAACAGGAAGCTCAGGTAGAGCGAGTCGCCGTTCTGCGTGCCGATGGTGCGCGTGAAGACTGTCTTGTCGGGGTTGGCGACGTAGATCGCGTTCGTCCCGCCGTTCACGGTCAGATCCCCGTTGCTGTAGGAAAGGCTCGTGTTGCTCACGACGCCGACGGCGCCGGAGGTAAGCACGTATTCCGCCGGGAATCCGGTTCCGCTGGTCTGGCCGCCCAGCGAGCCGAGAACGGCGTCCTCCAGGTCGTCATAGGCGAGCACGGCGGCATGCGTCGCCGCCGTCGAACCGAAGAGCGCGATGCAGATCGCCAGGGCAATCCACCGCAAATGCCTGCTTGTGCTCGTGATCTTCATTTCATTGATCCTCCTTGTGCGTCGTCCTGCTGGACGTGCTTGGGTTGAACTTTGCATCGAAGTTTGAGTCTTTGGAAAAACTAGACGGCGGAAACCGTCTCGGCCTGAAGGCGCGCCGGGCGCTCAGGCTTCCGGATCGCCTTGCCGACGCCGGACGAAGCCTTCCCGGCTTGGGCGGCGGTGGCCAGGCGCGAAGGGGCGGCGCCGGCGCTGGCGCGCCAGACGACGCTCCCTTCGACGAGATGGTCCTCCGGCGGAACGGCGACGCCGGCGATCTGGTCGAAGAGCAGCGCGATCCCCCGGGCCACCATGGCCGGCTCGGACCGGCTGATGCTCGTCAGCGCCGGTTCCAGCGCCGGGCAGAAGGACACGTCGTCGTGGCCCACGAGGCTCACCCGCCCCGGCACGGAGACGCCCTGGGCCTGCAACTCCATGAGCGCGCCGAGGGCCACCCAGTCGTTGCAGCAGAACAGCGCCGTGGGCAGCTCGCCGCGCCGCAACAGCTCGCGGACGCCCTCGCGGCCGCCGGAGATCTCGCTGGGCAGATCGCTCACGACGGCCTGGCCGTCCATGGCGATGTCGATGGACGCGAGCGCCTCGGTGTATGCGTCGACGCGCGCCCGGCTCGTGGGATACTCCAGATCGTTCATCAGCATCCCGAAACGCTGGTGTCCCCAGGCCGCGAGCCGGAGGACGGCCTCGTGGATGGCCTTCGTGGGATCGGATCGCACGCAGGGTATGCCGATCCGCAGCGCCGTGTCGTTGATCGCCACGGCGGGAAGCCCGTTCTCGAGGATCCGCTGGATCATCTCGGCCGACGGGTGGCCGGCGATCAGAACGCCGTCGACGCGGTTCTCCTGGACGACCGCGGGCAGCTTGACGGCGCCGGCCGCCCGCAGATAGCACTCCACGTTCACATGCATCCGCCTTCCGCTGAGCATCTGCTGCGCGATCCACGCGATGCGCTCGAGGAAGTGCTCGCCCACGCCTCCGATCCGGTCGGGCTGGTCGGAGCCGATCAGCACGCCGATGGCCTGCGTGCGCTTGGCCCGCAGCGGCCGGGGCCGGTAGCCCTCGCGCCGGGCCAGATCGCGGATGACCTTGCCGCGCGCCGCGTTGATGCGCGGATCGTGGTTGAGCGCACGCGACACGGTGCTGACGTCCACGCCGGCCAGGCGCGCCAGGTCGCGGAGCCCGATCTTCGCGGCTCTGTCCCCCGCTCTTCCCGCTGATTTGGATGCGTTCATGCCTTCCTCGTCTCTCCCGCCCGAAAACCGGTCCCGACAGACTTGCGGACGCGGCGTTTCGATTTTTCCAACAGCCTTCTACAACTGTTGCACTGGATTTAACCAACTATTGAAGCCCGCGTCAAGCGAAAAAACCGCACCCGTAATATCGAAATTCGGGTCAATGTTACATTAAAAGCGACTTGAGCGAAAACGCCGGTCCTGTATAATGGTCGCCATTTCACCACCGGGATGACCAGCATGAACCACAGCCTTTCGATCCGCGACGACGATTTCATCCAGAACGGCCGCCCCGTGCGGCTCCTCAGCGGCGCCATGCACTACTTCCGCGTCGTGCCCGCGTATTGGCGCGACCGCCTGCTCAAGCTCAGGGAAATGGGGCTGAACACAGTCGAGACCTACGTCGCCTGGAACCTCCATGAGCCGCGCCCGGGACAGTTCGACTTCTCGGGCGGACTCGATCTGGCCGCCTTCGCACGACTCGCCGGCGAACTCGGATTGAACGTCATCGTGCGTCCCGGCCCCTACATCTGCGCCGAATGGTCGCTCGGCGGCCTCCCCGCCTGGCTGCTCCGCGACCCCGCCCTGCGGCTGCGGTGCGCCAACGCCCCCTTTATCGCGGCCGTCGACCGCTTCCTCGACGCCCTCATGGCCGAGATCGCCCCGCTCATGGCCTCTCGCGGCGGACCGGTCGTCGCCCTGCAGGTCGAAAACGAATACGGCAGCTTCGGCGACGACAAGACGTATCTGCGCCACCTCGCCGACGGTCTGCGACGCCGGGGCGGCGACTGCCTGCTCTTCACCTCCGACGGCCCCTCGGACCTGATGCTCAGCGGCGGCACGCTGCCGGACATCCTGAAGGTCGCCAACTTCGGCTCCCGCGCCGTCGAGGCCTTCGCCAAGCTGCGCGAGCACCAGCCGACCGGGCCGCTGATGTGCGGCGAATTCTGGTGCGGATGGTTCGACCACTGGGGCAAAGACCAGCCTCACCACGTCCGCGCCGCGGACGACGTCGCCGGCGAACTCGAGGCCATGCTCGCCGCCGGGGCGTCCGTCAACTTCTACATGTTCCATGGCGGCACCAACTTCGGCTTCATGGCCGGCGCCAACTTCGGCGCCGGCGGCCTCGAGGCGGACGTCACCAGCTACGACTACGACGCGCCGCTCTCCGAATGGGGGGAGCCGACGGCGAAGTTCCATGCCGCCCGCGAGGTCATCGCGCGCCACTTCCCGCTGCCGCCGCTGAACTTGCCGCCGCCCATCCCGCGCCGGGCCTTCGGCACGGTCCGCCTGGACGAAGCCGCCCCGCTGCTCGAGCAGGCGGCGCGACTCGCCGAACCGATCGACGCCGCGGCGCCGCTGACCCAGGAGGATCTGGAGCAGGAAGCGGGATTCGTCCTCTACCGCACCGTCCTCCACGGGCCGCTGGAACGCCTCGATCTCAACATCCAGGCCTGCCACGACCGGGCCCAGGTCTTCCTCGACGGCGAATGCCTCGGCGTCGTCGATCGCGGCAAGGAGTCGCCAGCCGCGACGTTCGCCCTCGCCGATGGCGACCACGTGCTCGAGATCCTCGTCGAGAACGTCGCGCGCATCAACTACGGCCCGCGGCTCGCCGAGCGCAAGGGCATCGTGGGCGGGGTGAGCCTGGGCTATCGGTTCCACTTCGGCTGGACGCACTTCGCCCTGCCCCTCGACAATCTCGAGCGGCTCGAGTTCACGACCCTCGCGCAGCCTCCGAAGGGCCCTTGCGTCTTTCGCGGCTACGTCGACGTGGACGAACCGGCGGACACCTTCGTGGATCTGAAGGGCTGGACGAAAGGCGCGGTCTGGATCAACGGATTCAACCTCGGCCGCTTCTGGGACGTCGGTCCGCAACGCCGGCTCTACCTCCCCGCGCCGCTGCTGAAGAAGGGGCGCAACGAACTGCTCGTGCTGGAGCAGCACGACGCGCCGGGCGGGCGGACCGTCGAACTCGTCGACGAACCCGATCTCGGCAAAACGTCTGCGTAGCCGCTCGTCCCACCCTGTAGCCGGCCTCGGCGAGGCCGGACGATTCCGGGGTCGGCGACCCGGATACAGCTGTTTGCTCCGCCCTGTAGCCGCCGCTCCGCCCTGTAGCCGGCCTCGGCGAGGCCGGTTCGTCCCGGGGTCGGCGACCCCGGCTACAGCCCTGTAGCCGGCCTCGTCGAGGCCGGACAATTCCGGGGTCAACGACCCCGGCTACAGCCGCCGCTCCGCCCTGTAGCCGGCCTCGTCGAGGCCGGGCGATCCCGGCTTCCAGCCCGCGGGCGGGGCGAGGACGGCGTCGACGGGGGTCTGGTAGGCGAAAATGCCGGTTCGGCGGCCCATCGGGCCATCGCGGAACGCCTGGAGCGCGGCCATGACCTCGCCCGCCTTCGCGTCCTCGACGACGATGGCGAGACCGGCGTTGAAGCCGGGCCAGACGTGGTCGTCGCT
>JAAZAI010000624.1 GCA_012514445.1 Lentisphaerota bacterium | reverse complement strand
GCATCCGGGCGAATCCCCCGGACGTGCTGATCGAGCCGGCGGTGGGCGACATCGCCACGATGGACTTCAGTCGCGCGGCGGTGGCGGTGCAGGCGGGCTACGCCGCCGCGATGGCGACGATCCAACGGCTTTGACCGAATTACCAAGGGCCAACACTCGATGCAAGCAATTCTTGTCGTCCTATGGTTGATCATCACGCCGACTCTGATCTCGCATCTTTGGAGCAGGCGTCCGGCGGACTTGCTCGCGAAGCGGTTGTTCTGGACGCTGGTTCTCTGCATTCCTGTGGCGGGCTGGGTGTTCTACGGGGGCATGTACCAGCCGCCCGCCGTGCAACCCCGTTCGATGCGCGCTCGCCAAACGCCGGGAACCGGATCCGCCGGAAGATAAGGATGACGCGCTGGACGCCACTCGCGCCGCGCGCAAAAGCGGGGCTGAGGCTGTAGCCGGGGTCGCCGACCCCGGAATCTTCCGGCCTCGACGAGGCCGGCTACAGAGCTGGGCTCCGCGCGTGTGCTGCCCCACCGTAATCTCAGACTTCCTGACTTCGGCGGAAATCGAAATGGCACTTCCCGTTGGCGAAACCCGCTCGTAGATCATGCGCGGGAGCGCCCCTGGGACCGCGAGGCTTCCGCCTCGCATACGGGGCGGAGCGGAAGCTCCGCGCTCCCAGGCTATGCATGCGTGCTTGCGAAGCGACCCTGGGACTGCGAGGCTTCCGCCTCGGGCCAGCGGTCCTTACGGAAAATGCCAAGCCCGTTTCCGGGAAAACCCCTCAAAAACCGTCCGATGCCAGGAAGTCTGAGATTACTTTCCGTGGCGAAGTGGGGCCGCAGGCGGGCGTCCTACGGGATCAACGTGAGGACGCCGAAGGAGGCGGGGTTCCATGCGGGGCGAAGCCCACCACCCCAGGTCATCGCGCCGCGGGCGGCGGTGCCGTCCGCGTCGATGAGCTGGAGGGAGAGGCCGGCCTTGGCGCCGACCGCCGGACGGAGCCCGCCCGTTTCGGCCCACGGCATGCGCAGCTCGTACTGGGTGTAGTCGCCCTCGCGCTTGACGGCGATCTCGTACACCGAGGAGTCGCGGGCGAGCTGGCCGGCCTGGAGGCCGCCGCTGCGCGCGGCCGGACGGTAGAGCGTGTGGCGTCCGCTGCCGCCGCCGGGCGCCGCCGCGCCGACGAACCACTGGAAGGCCTTGGCGTCCGTTCCGGCCACGCGGTTTTCGGGATGGAGCGCGATCACGAGGCTGTCGCCCTTCACCGTGTCCTCGCCCGTGGCGGTGGCGACGTGCTGGTCGTCGCGGACCCAGACGGCCGCGTAGAGCGCCTCGTCGTCCCACGCGAAGCGCGCGATGCCGGAGAGGTTCTGCGGCGTCCACGCATAGCCGTTCTCGGCCGAGATCTGATTGTCGCAGAGCAGCGGGATCGGATCGGCGAAGTCCCAGTCGTCGAGCTGGCCGTCCACGACGATGTCGGTCTTGCGGCGCGGCGCCTCGGCGGCGAAGTCCGTGCCGTCGTAGAGCGTGACGCGGATGTTGTCGTAGCGCGCGGTTCCCGGGCCGTTGACGACGGGCTGGAAGCCGATTTTGGCGAGCGTGGGCGACGTGGCGCGGCGATGGGTGAGGAGGCGCCAGAAGCCGGTGCTCTGTCCGGCTGAGAAGACACGGGGCGTCGTTTCGGTCTTCGTGGTGCCGTTGGCGTCCACGAGGATCAAATTGCTGCCGGCGGCCATGTTCTCGTTCCACACCCAGGCGGAATAGAGGTAGGTCTGACCGGAGGCGGGCGGGGCGAGCATTTGCATCGCGTGCAGCCAGCCGCTGGACTTGGCGAATTGCATCGCGTGGCCTTGGAAGCCGGGGCCTTCGCCTTCGAGCGCGACGCGCCGGGCCGATTTCGTCGCCCAGTCCGCCGGCGATTCGCCGTCGCCCGCCTGCTCCATGTTGCCGTTCTTCAGCAGGTTTCCGAGGAACTCCGGGCGGATGCGCATCAGGCGGAACGGCTTCTCGATGGCGATGGCGGCGACCACGCCCCACTGGAGCCGGATGAAGGCCTGCTCGGCCGGCGCCGCGTCGAGCTGCGCGGCGGTGAGCGTCGTCTCGAGGCGTGTCGATTCGCCGGGCTGGAGCGCGAAGGTCTGCGGGGGCAGGTTGCCGACGCCGCCACCGAGGTCGAGCGAGACGGTGCCTTCGACGGGGCGGGTGAGCGGGTTGCGGACTTGGATCGGGACGACGATGTCGGAGCCGAGCGTCGCGGTGAGCGTCGGCAGCGGATCGGCCTCGTCCTGTCCGCCCAGGGCCACCGCGGTCTGCGCGGCCACGGCGGTCAGATCGAAGCCTTCGAGGATGACGGGCATCGCGGTGATCGGCAGGGCGAGCGCGCCGGCCTTCGTCGCGACGGTGGTCTCGGCGCCTTTGTAGTCCGTGACGCGCACGGTGGGCGTTCCGGCGGCGGGGCGCAGCGTCGCCGCGGCCTCGGGCTTGTCGGCGAGCGTGGAGACGACGGCGATGCCGCGGCCGTCCTGCTCGAAGAGGTGGAGGATGGCGTCGGGGGCGATGGCGGCGGTGCCGACGGGGCGGGCGAGGCCGATCTTGGAGGCCATCACGG
>JAAZAI010000623.1 GCA_012514445.1 Lentisphaerota bacterium | reverse complement strand
TGCCCAAGATCCTGGGCGCCGAACTCGTGCTGATCTGCGTGAACCGGGCGATGGAACCGGTGGAGGCCGTGCTGGATCTGTCGGCTGTCGCCCGGCTTGCCCCCGGTGCGGCGACGGCGATGTTCGAGGGCCGAACGGTGCCCGTCGGGGCCGACCGCGTCCTGAAAGACCGCTTCGGGCCGCTGGAACGGCACGTGTATAAATTGAGGTTAAAATAGCTATTATCGACTCTTAGTCCATTCCACTTAGTCTATTCCACTTAGTCGATGTCTAGTATGCAAGGGACGAAGCGTAAAGGACGAAGCGTAAAGGACGAAGCGTAGGGGACGAAGAGGAAAAGACTAAGCGTAAAAGACTAAGCGTAAAAGACTAAGCGTAAAAGACTGAGCGTAAAAGACTGAGCGTGAGAGGCGAGGCGGAAGAGGTAGGAGTAAATTTGTGAAGGGAGCAAAGAACATGAGTACGCGTTTGAGCACATGGATCATTCTCGGGCTGATCGCGTCGGCGGCATGCGGGGCCGTGGCGGAGATGAAGACGTTCTCCGATTCGTTCGACGGCGATCTGAGCCGATGGGGAGAGGTCCGCGGGCAGTGGCGGATCGAGGACGGCGTCCTCGTCCACGGGCAGGACTGGGATTCGCAGCGGCTGGCGTTTCCCGAGACGGAGATCGGCGATTTCCGCCTGGACTACCGGTTGCGGTTTGATCGGATCGATCCCGCTTTGCGGGCCGGGGTCAGCGTCGGACGCGGCGAGGGGAGCTGGATGATCATCCTCCAGGCGTCCGGCAACGTCTCCTGGAGCTTCAATGTCGCAGGCGAGAGAAGCGGCATGTTCCGCGACGGCATGACGGCCCGCTTCCGCGCCGGCGAATGGTCCGACGTCTCGGTGCGCGCCGAGCGGGGGCGATTGACGGTCGCGGTCGACGGCCAGACCGCGCTGGTCGGCCCGGCGGCGGGCGGCGGCGCCCTGGCGCTGCAGCTCCGCCGCGAGATGGCGGCGGACGACGTGAAGCTCGCCTATGCGGCTGGCGCGCCCGCCTTTGCGAACCGCCAGCTCAACGGGAGCTTCGAGCACGCCACGAATCCGGACGTCCCGGACTACTGGGCGCTGCCGACGACCTGGACGCGCATGAACAAGGGGCTTCCGCTCGAGGCGCTGCCGGAAGGGAGGATGGAGGCGTTCCGCGAGAACTGGATGCTGGACCCCGGGACCGCGTTCGACGGGAAGGCCTCCCTCCGCGTCCGCCATCCCCTGGGGGCGGCCGGCATGCCGATGCTGCTGAAGCCCGGGACGAACGACTACGTCGTCTCCGTCTATTTGAAGAGCGATCGCGATTCGACGCGGGTGCGGCTCGCGGCGGACTTCGAGAACCGCGATGCGTCCGTCGCCGAGCGCATCGTCGAGGTGGGGCGCGAATGGCGGCGCGAGACGCTGCTCGTCCCGGCGTATGATCGGAACCGACTCGCCGTCTCCGTCATGCCGCAGGAGGAGGGATTCGTCTGGATCGACGCCGTGCAGATCGAGGCGGGGCGCGTCGCCACCGCCTGGGCGCCGAGCTGGTACGACGCCGGCTTCACGCTGCCGCACAACGCCGCCCACGTCGAGCCGCCCGCGTACCCCGACAAGACGCATGCCGTCTCCGGTCCAGGCTCCGGCATAGCCGTCGAAACGCCGACATTGTCGGTCCAGGATGCGGCCGCCTCCGCCTTCGCATTGGACTTCGGCGTCGCGAACGCGTCGACGAATCTCGTGGAGGCGCTGGTGACGACGACCGTCGAGGTGGAAGGGCAGGAGCCTTTTGTGGCGACGCGCGCGCTGCGGCTGGAGTCCGGGGCGACCGCGACGGTGTCCGTTCCCCGGATCCCCATCCCCAATGACCGCTTCCGCTGCCGGGTCATTCACACGATCACCGCCGCCGACGGCTCCGTGATCCGCCGCGAACGGCGGTTTTTGGATGTGCCGCAGCCCCTGCGCGTCTACCCCGAATTCTCGCATTACACCGAGGAGAAGACGGCGCGGTTCATGGTGCGGCACGGTCTGCCGGAATCGTCGCTGGAGGGCGCCGTCCTCGAATGCGAGCTTCGGCTGGCGATCCAGCGCAGCGAGACCTACGGGAAGCGGACTTTCCCGGTCGAGTCCGGCGCGCGGCGCCAGTGGGTCGAGCTGCCCTTACTCGGCAACGGCTGGATGCACGAGACGCCGTACGAGGTCGTCGTCCGCCTGCTGGACGCGAAGGGCCGCGAGCTGGCGCGCGCCCGCTGCGACCTCAAGACCCTGCCGCCCGCGGCGATGGATGTGCGGGTCAACCACGTCAACCGCGGGCTCTACGTCAATGGCGAACCGTACATTCCCTACGGCGCCTACTTCACCGGCGCGCTTCCCGATCTCGACCAGCTCCGCGGCTACCGGGCGCTGGGGTTCGACTTCGTGGCCGTGGTGGGCCATCGCAGCCGGTTCGAGGCCCTCGAGGCGTTCCTGGCGAACTGCGAGCAGGCCGGGCTGCGGGCCTGCATCACGCAGCTCAGCCGCAAGTACGGGATTTCAGCGCCCGATCTGGCGAACCGTCTGCGCGACCAGCCGGCCCTCGTCCTATTCAACCCGGTGGACGAGACGGGGCAGCCGAACGTCTACGAGCTTGTCGACGCGGTCCAGCATCGCCTTCCGCACATTCCCTGCTTCGTCAACGAGAACTCCGCGGGCTACCAGGCGTTCAACCGCCAGATGCGGGGCTTCCCCGGCCCCATCCTCTCCTGCGACCGGTATCCGCTGATCGGCCAGCCCTACGGATGGCCGCAGACCTCGACGGACGTGAACGGCATCTATTCGTTCGAGGAACGCATCGAGTGGATGGACGCCGACGGCGAGCGCGACCGAAAGCCGCTTCACTTCTACCTCCAGGCCGCCGAGCACTTTTCACGGGAGCCGACGGTGGAGGAGCTGACGTGGATGACCTACATCCCGCTGGTGAACCACTGCCTGGCCTTCACCTATTTCGACGGCATTCCCCACAGCCGGGCCGCGCTGGACGCCATGGCCCAGTTGAATCGCGAGGTGCAGAGCCTCAAACCCGCGCTCTTCTCGACGGAGGAGGAGCCCTCCGTCGCGGCGGGATCCCCGGCGACGGCGAAGGGCATCCGCTGGCTGGCGAAATCGCAGGATGGCGAGCTGACGCTGATCGGCGTCAACCGGTCGCTTCAACCGGTCGACGCCGTGTTCGATCTAACTGCGGCCGGAGTTGACGGCGCCACCCGCGTGAATGTACTATTCGAGGAGCGAACCCTTCTGACGGGAACCGAGGGAAGGCTGGCGGATCGGTTCGAACCCCTGGCCCGGCATGTCTACCGAATCCATTCGCGCAAAACAAAACCGGCCCTTCCGGGTTTTGCGGGTGAAAAAGCAATGATCTTTGGCAAGCAGATGACGATGTTGGATCGATGAAGTGGTTCGACTAAGCGTAAAGGATTAAGCGTAAAGGACTAAGCGTAAAGGATTAAGCGTAAAGGATTAAGTGTAAAGGATCAAGTGTGGGATCAAGTGTAGGGACGACGTGTCGCTTCGTGGGTTCATAACTCTTAGTCCCCACTCTTAGTCCACACACTTAGTCATCTCCCCATAGCGTCGCATGATCGCGAAACACTCAATAAAAAATCACACGCAAATCCCGGAAGCGCCACAAAACCATGAAAGAAAAAACATCGACCGAGGATGATCTCGGGACATCGTTCGCGGGCATGCGAGACGTCGTCATTCGGAAGGCCCTCGTGACGGGCGGCAGCCGCGGCATCGGCCGCGGCATCGCCAAAGTGCTTGCCGCCGAGGGCTACGACATCGCGATCACCTACGCAAGCCATCGCGAGCAGGCCGAGGCGGTCGCCGAGGAGATCCGCACGCGGTTCGGAAGGGTTTGCATCGTCATTCAGGCCTCGTTGGAGCGGCAGGACGTTCCGGGTGCCGCGGTCCAGACGGCGTTCCGTGAATTGGACGGGCTCGACGTGCTCGTGAACAACGCCGGGATCACGCGGTTCAACGAGGGTATCGACGAAGACGTCGAGATGTTGAACGCGGTGGTCGACCTCGACTTCAAGGCCTACATGCTCGCCTCGTCCGCCGCCGTCCGCCTGATGGTCGACCACGGCGTCCGAGGCGCGATCGTCAACATCACGTCGAGCCGCGCCGAGCGCGCGTATCCGGAAGACGCCTTCTACGGCGCGGTCAAGGCGGCGGTGAAGCGGGCGACGGAATCGCTGGCCTTGAAATATGCGCCGCACGGCATCCGCGTCAACTGCGTGGCGCCAGGCGCCACGGTCGAGCCCGAGCGTCAGCAGGCTCATCCCCACCTCGCGAGGCTGGCATCCCGGATTCCGCTGGGGCGGATCGGGACGCCCGAAGACGTGGGTCAGGCGGTCGCCTGGCTCGTTTCGGACAAGGCCTCGTACGTGACCGGCATCACCCTGCGGGTCGACGGCGGCCTCATTCTGCCGGGCATGCCGGAG
>JAAZAI010000622.1 GCA_012514445.1 Lentisphaerota bacterium | reverse complement strand
TACAACGGGGTCTGGGGTGTCCCCAGCCACAACTACACACCACGCTCTACAAACTTCTCACTGGGTAGGAAACGGGGTCTGGGGTGTCCCCAGCCACAACTCCTCACCATGCTCCACTCACTCCTCACGGTAATCGGGCGGTCGCCGAGCGTGTTCTCTACGTTCGCGGGGCATTCGGCTTAACCCCGGCGACTGATCCGGTTCGGACTTCACGCACTTTCAATTTGCCCCGGAATCCCGTGTGATGCTACCATGAGAACATGAACGACGACCTCTTCTCCGCCGCCTCCATCCCGCTACCGCCCCCGTCTGAGGAACAGCGCATCGCGGAGCTTCGCCGCGAGATCGATCGCCACAACGAGCTGTACTACGCCAAGGCGAAGCCCGAGATCTCCGACCGCGAATACGACCGCCTCCTCGCCGAACTCATCTCCCTCGAGCGCCGCCACCCCGAACTCGCCTCGGCAGACTCCCCCTCCCAGCGCGTCGGGGGCCGCCCCCTCGCCGAATTCCAGCCGTACGAGCACATCATCCCCATGCAGTCGCTCGAGAACACCTACGCCAAAGGCGAGGTGATCGAGTTCGACGCGATGGTGCGCGGACTCCTTGGCGTCGACGCGCTCGACTACGTCGTCGAACCCAAGATCGACGGCCTCGCCTTCGCCGCCCACTACGAGGACGGCCTGCTCGTGGCCGCCGCGACGCGCGGCAGCGGCCAGGTCGGCGACGACGTCACCGCCAACGCCCGCACCATCGCCGCGCTCCCGTTGACCATCCCGACGACGGCCGCCTTTTTCGAGGTCCGTGGCGAAATCTACATGCCCAAGAAGGCGTTCCTCGCCCTCACCGAGGAACAAGTCGAACGCGGAGAGGATCCGTTCAAGAATCCCCGCAACGCCGCGGCCGGCTCGATGAAGCTGCTCGACCCGCGGCAGGTCGCCAGACGCCCCCTCGACGTCGTCCTCTACGCGACCGGCCGCGTCGATGGCGTCCCCGAGCCCGCCACCCACGCCGATCTCGTCGAACGGCTTCGCTCGCTGGGCTTCCCCGTCCCGCCGCGCACCTGGCTCTGCCACGGCATCGCCGAGGTGCTCGAGGCCATCGACGCGCTCGAAAGGCTGCGCCACGACTTCCCCTTCGAGATGGACGGCGCCGTCGTCAAGGTCAACGATCGCGCCCTCTACCGCAAGCTCGGCAGCACCGCCAAGGCCCCGCGCTGGGCGCGTGCCTACAAGTACGCCCCCGAACAGGCCGAGACCGTCGTCGAGGCGATCACCGTCCAGGTCGGCCTCACCGGCGTGCTCACGCCCGTCGCCGAATTGCGAACGGTGCGCGTCTGCGGCTCCGACATCTCGCGCGCCACGCTCCACAACGAGGACGAGATTCGCCGCAAGGACCTGCGCATCGGCGACCATGTGCTCGTCGAAAAGGCCGGCGAGGTCATCCCGGCCATCGCGGCCGTCCTCGCCGACAAGCGCACCGGCATGGAGATCCCGTTCGCGATGCCCTCCGCCTGCCCGGAGTGCGGGGCGCCCGTCTCGCGCCTGCCGGACGAAGTGGCCGTGCGCTGCACCAATGCCCTTTGCCCCGCCCAGCGCACCGCGCGTCTGCTCCACTTCGCCTCCCGCAACGCCCTCGACATCGAAGGTCTCGGAGACCGCGTCGCCCAGGCGCTCGTGGATCAGAATCTCGTCACCGTCCCGCTCGATCTCTTCGACCTCTCGGAACCTCTGCTCGCGGCGCTCGAATTCGAACCCGGCGAGGCCGAAGCCGCCGCGCCTGCGTCCGCGGACGCCCCGATGCAGTTGAGCCTGCTGGGCGACGCCGGGCCCGCCGGCGGCAAGCGCCGCAAGCTCGGCGCCCTGAACGCCCGGACGATCCTCCACGCCATCCGCCGCAGCCGCGACCTGCCGCTTGCGCGCTGGATCTTCGCCCTGGGCATTCCCAACGTCGGCAGCACCGTGGCCGACGACCTCGCCAGGCTGCACGCCGACTTCAACGCGTTTGCCGACTCGCCGCTGCTCGCCGACTCGCTGCGCCTCTACGAGCTGATGGACGAGGCGGACCGCAACAACCCAAACACGCAGCGCGTCCGC
>JAAZAI010000621.1 GCA_012514445.1 Lentisphaerota bacterium | reverse complement strand
TCTATTCCCGAACAGGGGGCTTCTCACCCATGACCGGGTCATCAGAAACACACAATACGACCGATGTCGTCCACGGCATCCGGCTGCGATGTTCGGAATGCGCCATTTCCATGCACGTCGTGGCGACGCCGCCGCCCACGGTCTGCCCCTACTGCAAGCGCAAGCTGGACCGGACGGCCACGGCGATCCCGCTGGCCGAGCCGTTCCCGGCTCCGGACGCGACGGAGGTCGAGGCGCGCATCGGCAAGCTCTACAGCCGGCCCAATGTCGTCGTGGCGCTGCTGATCGGCGCCGTCGCGCTGCTGCTGCTCTCCTGGGCGGTGTTCCTCCAGATCCGCAACGCGGACAACTACTACTACCAGCCGCTCGTGAGCATCTACTCGCTGCTCGCAGGCACGTTCGTCGTCTCGCGCTTCCTCTTCGCGGCCTTCTACTCCCCGCCTCCGGACGTCGGCTACACCCCCTCCGTCACGGTGCTGGTGCCCTGCATGAACGAGGAGGCGGTGATCCGCCAGACCATCGAGCGCATCTTCTCCGCGGGGTACCCCCAGGACCGGCTGGAAGTGGTGTGCGTGAACGACGGCTCGTCGGACGACACGCTGCGCGAGATGCTCAAGGCGCAGACCCGCCATCCGCGCCTGGTCGTGGTGGACTTCGAGAAGAACCGCGGACTCTGCCACGCCTGGGGCGTCGCGATGATGCTCGCGCGCGGCGAGTTCGTCGTCTGCGTCGACTCGGACACGTTCATCTTCCCCGGCTCGCTCAACAAGCTCGTCCAGGGCTTCGTGGATCCGACCGTCGGCGGCATCTCGGGCCATTGCGACGTCGAGAACGCCAACGCGAACCTGCTCACGCGGATGCAGGACGTGCGGTACTACTTCTCCTACAAGATCATGAAGGCCTCCGAGAGCATCTTCGGCACCGTGAGCTGCCTGCCCGGCTGCTTCTCGGCCTACCGCCGCATCTGCGTGCTCGCCGTCCTGGAGGACTGGATGAACGCCACGGTCATGGGCGTCCACGGCAACTACGCGGACGACCGCTCGCTCACGAACCGCATCCTGAAGAACTACAACATCATCTACGACGACACGGCGCTGGCCACGACGATCGCGCCGGAGTCCTGGAAGCAGTACACGCGGCAGCAGGCGCGCTGGATGCGCTCCTACCTGCGCGAGATCATCCGCACCGGACGGTTCATCTGGCGCAAGCACCCCGTGCCCGCCATCTCCTGGTACGCGATGATGTGGCTGCCGCTCGTCGAACCCTTCGTCATGCTCCAGGCGCTGCTCATCGGCCCGCTCATGGCGCAGACCTTCCGCCCGGACTACACGCTCGGCGTGCTCTCCATCACGCTCGTGTGGTCGCTGCACTTCCTGGCCACGACCGGCCGGCGCTGGTGGTGGGGCGGCATCGTCTTCACCTTGAGCTACATCGCCTTTTACAGTTGGCAGATCTACTGGGCGCTCTTTACGCTGCGCGGACGGAAATGGGGGACACGAGGATGAACAACCAAGACAATCGCAAACCGGCTTGGGGCGGCGCGCCTCAGCAGCCACCGCGAAACGACGAGACCCCTTCGCAGGGCGAGGCGTTTCCGCCTCTGCCTCCCGAGACCCTCGACGAGCAGTCCACGGCGGGCGAGCCAGTGCCGCTCGACGCGCTCGTCCACGGCGTCGACCGCGCCCGCGAAGAGCCGCTCGAGCACGGTGAGGACTGGGAGCGCCCGGCGCCCGTCGAACGCGAACGCCACTTCAAGGCCTGGATGCTCTTCCTCGGCTTCGCCCTGCTGCTGGTCGCCTTCTTCCAGCCGATCAAGATCTGGATTCGCAAGG